>NZ_AZAY01000023.1 GCF_001021165.1 Marinitoga sp. 1197 | reverse complement strand
TATCACTTTCTTATTTTTTGTCCAAATCTTGTAAGGGGTGAATACGATTACAAACCAAAAGAAGAAGCATATGAAAGGGTATATGAAATATATGAAAAAATAGAAAGAAATGACATAAAAGGATTAATAGAAGAAATAAAGAAAATAATAAGTGCAATACCGTATAACTTACACAAAAAAGAAGAAAAGTATTATCATTCATTAATATTTACAATAATAGCATCAGCAGGAATAGATGTAAAAGCAGAAGAATTAACAAACTTAGGACGAAGCGATCTTGTAATAGATTTTGATGAAAGGATATATCTTTTTGAAATAAAAGTGGATAAAAGTGCAATTGATGCGATAAACCAGATAAAAGAAAAGAAATATTATGAAAAATACATTGGAAAAGAAATATATATAATAGGAATAAACATCAATTCAGAAAAAAGAAATATTGAAGATTATATTATTGAAAAAATATAACTCCAGCTTTTGCTGGAGTTTTTCCTGAGTTTGACAGTTATTTTTTTCAGAAAAAGAGATAATGCTGAAATATAGCTCTAAATAGCAATTGTTAACTTTTTATTAAAAACAAAAGTGTCACCACACCCCCTAAATTTTATATTTTTCTTTAAATTCATTATAAGATGTTATTATTTTTGGCAATTTTTTTACATTATAAGATTGTTCATAACATTGAGCTAATGAAAATAATTTTTCTTCTTCTAAAAATCTTGCTGTAAAAGTCAAGCCAAAAGGTTCTCCATTTATATATGTTGTTGAAACAGTAATTGATGGGTATCCTGCTTTTGCAGCAATACCTGCTCCATAATTAGCAGGAAAAAGCAGAGCTGTTAGATTATATTCATCCATTACTTTGTCAATCCCTAATTTTCTCGAATATTTTCTATCATTTAATAAGCTTTTTAAGTATTCTTTATCATTTATATTTGTCCCATCTGATCTAATTAAAATATTTTGTCCATATTTTATTGCTTTTGGATTTTTATAATTATATTTTATAATATCATTCAACGTTTTTACTTCTAAATCTTTATCTTTTAAATAATTATTTATTCCATGTTTAAATTCATAATAAAGTACATTGATGTTATTTATTTTATCCAAATTCTCAAATTTTACTTTAATTATTTTCCCGCCCAATTTCTCAACTTTTTTCAACGCTTTAAAAAACGCATCTTTTTTTTCATCCTCTAACCATTTTATATGATTTTCAGAATAACCAAAAATCATCCCCTTATAATTTTTTATTTCATTATATTTTGGATTATAATCTTTTACTATATAAGTAGCAGCATCTTTTTTATCATATCTACTCAATATTTTAAATATTTCATAAGCATCTTTAACTGTTCTAGTTATTGGTCCAGCAGTATCTTGTGTATATGAAATTGGTATAATACCACTTCTGCTAATTGAACCTGTAGTTGGTTTTAGACCAACGCATGAATTTGAACTGCTTGGCGATAAAATAGAACCAGATGTTTCAGTTCCTATAGCTGCTAAACATAAATCTGCTGCTACAGCTACTGCAGAGCCAGAACTTGATCCTCCAGTATCAAAATTACCATATGGATTTTTAGTTTGTCCTCCTAATGTTGAGTAACCGTTTTTCATCTTAAAAGAAACAAAATTGGCAAATTCAGTAAGATTGGCTTTTCCCAAAATAACGGCTCCCGCTTTTCTTAATAATTTTACTAAATATGCATCTTCTTTTGCAAAGTTTCCTTCTAATGCTTTAACTCCAGCAGTTGTTTGCATTTTATCATTTGTGTCAATATTTCCTTTAATAATTATAGGAATTCCATGTAATTTACTTCTTATTTTTCCTTTTTTTCTTTCCAAATCTAATTTTCGAGCGATAAATATAGCATCAGGATTAATTTCTAATATTGCATTTAACATATTATTATATTTTGCAATTCTTTCAAGATAAAACTCTACCAATTCTACACTACTTAATTTTTTTTCATCGAATAATTTGTTAACTTTTTCAATCGTTAAATTCATCAATTCCATAGGTATCCCCCCAAAAATACTTTTTCTTTTTTGAATTTTCTTTGATATTATTCCTTTTCATTAATTAGAAACACTATAATTAATTCTAAAATATTTATAGTTATTACTATAAAAAAACTATATAACAATCCGTTCAGTTTTCCAATATAACCAATTAAATAGGTTATCCCTCCAGAAATAATAGATGTTCCGCCAGAAGCAATACTTAGAGCTATTCCTTTATTATTTTCATATTTTTCTACTATTAAGGCTTGAATAGTTGGATATGTTGTTGCAAATGCTGTCCCTACCAATATTGTTCCAATTGCGGAAATAATAACATCTTTACTTACATAAATTGTAAACGCTGAAAATAATATAGAAAATAACACTGTTATAATTAACCATTTTTTGTAACCATATCTTTCCGGCATTTTTGAAAATAATGTTCTTCCTAAAAATAATCCAAACCATAGAAATGACGGATATAATGCTGCTGTTGAAATACTAAAATTTCTAAATTCATATAAAAATGTTGATATCCAGGATGAAAAATTCATTTCATATCCTACATAAAAAGACAACGCTAATACCAATATAATAAAAGTAAAATTGATTATACCTTTAATACTCTTTTTTTCTTTATTCAAATAATTCGTATGTGTGGATTCTATAAAACTTTTAATTAAAAACAACGAAATTAACGGAATGATATTCAATAATATTCCAGCTAAAAAAGACAACTTCCAATATTTAGTATACTTTAATATCAGTGATGAAAAAACAGGACTACTCAATGCTCCTATAGCAAAAGCGGAATGTAATAAATTTAATATCCTTCCTTTTTTTCCATTTCCTGTAACTCCAATAAGAAATGGAATTGAAATTTCCAAAGCTCCTCCGCCAAAATTAATAAAAAATATTCCTAAAACCATTAGCCAATATGAATTCATTAAAAACATCAACATATTTCCTGTTAGAAAAATCAAAATGGCAGATAAAATTATTTTAAATGCATTAAATTTTTCTAAAAGATAACCGTATAATAAAGCTGATAATAAAAATGCAATAGATCCTATTGAAAAAGATAATCCTACCAAAAAATGATCAATATTATATGTTTTTTCAATTATCGGGATTAAGGTACTTGTTACTATTAATGAATAACCCAAAACATAAAAACTGCTAAATCCAAATATTAGTTCAGTTTTTTTCATATTTACCCCCATTTAAAACTGGGCGGTATTTACCGCCCTTATAATTTATAATGATTCAATTTCATTCATAATAAATTCTACTAATTCGGAAATATACTTTTCAGAGAAATCAAATTTTATACCAGCTATTTCATATAACTTTTTAACTGGATATTTAAAACCAGAATTTAAAAAGTTTTTATATTGTTCTATTGCTTTTTTCTCATTCTCTTTATAATTCTTATAAACTGCTATAGCTCCTAATTGTGACATAGCATATTCAATATAATAAAATGGCACTTCAAAAATATGCAATTGCCTTAACCATCTAATTCTTTTTTCTTTATCTAATTCCGACCAATCAATTCCAGGATTAAATCTATCCATTAATTCACCAAAATAATTATCTCTTTCTTCTATTGTATGATTAGGATTTGTGTATATCCAATGTTGAAATGCATCAACGATCATTACCCAGGGTAATATTTTCAATGTTCCTTCTAATTGTTCTCTTTTAGCTTTTTTTAAATCTTCAGGATTATTATAATATTCATCTAAATACTCTAAAGTTAATAATTCCATAGACATTGAAGCTAATTCGGCTACTTCACTTGGGAAATCTTTTAGTATTGAAATCGGTATATCCTTAGAATAAAAGGTATGTTGTGCGTGTCCTGATTCATGCAGTAACGTTTTTACATTTCCATGTATTCCTACAGCATTCATAAATATAAATGCTGCTCCTGTTTCTCTTAAAGGATAATTATAGCCTCCTGGTGCTTTGCCTTTTCTATTAATTAAATCTAAAAAACCAGAATTTTTCATTTTTTCTATATTCTTTGCAAAATCAATATCTACTCTTTTTAAAACTTTTATAGCTTTTTCTACAAACTCTTCTTCTGTTTTAAATGGTTTTAATATTTTTCCGTCAACATCAACTTCAGTATCCCATGGTCTTAAAGTTTCCACATTTAATTTTTTTCTTCTTTCTTCATTTAATTTTGTTAATGCTGGAACAACAGTTTTTTCAACAGAGTTATGAAATTCAAATAAATCTTTAGGTGTAAAATCAAACCTTCTTTTTGCATCATGCATATAATCTCTAAAATTTTCATATCCAGCATTTTTTGCTATTTGAATTCTAATATTCTTTAATTCATCAAAGAGGTTTTCTAATTCTTCATGATGTTCTAATATTGCATTATTTACTAAATTCCAAGCATTTTCTCTAATTTTCCTATCGGGATTTTTTAAATATATTCCCATTTGAGATAAAGTTTTTTCTTCACCATCAAATTTTACAGTTATTTTAGATATTATTTCGCCATATTTAGAAGATAATTTCTGTTCTTTTACTTTTAATGGTAAATTTTCTTTTCTAAAAATTTCAATGTCTCTAGATATTAATTTATTCATATGTATATAGCTCTCGTCTTTTAATTCATTTCTATAGGGTGATTCATAAAATTTCTTTTTTAATAAGAAATCATATTCACTTGCAGGAGATATTATATTAGCATAAAACTCATTAAATGCTTTTGAATTTTCTTCTTTTGTATCACATGTCATTCTAATATATCTCCATGCCATTTCTTCAGAGAGTATAGCGTCAAATTCAGACCACTTTTCTAAAAATTTTAGTAAATCATTAACTGAATTTATTTTTTCATCTAATAAACTTTCTAATTCATTTTTCACATCGTCCCAACTGTTCAAATTAATTTCTTTGTTATAAAATTTTCTTGGTTTCTTTTCAATTTTTTCATTTGTAATTATCATCTTTTTTCCTCCTTTTTTCATTTTGTTAGTTATACTAATTATATCATACTTTTATAAAAATTTATATTATTTTTTTTTGGTTTAAATATTTTTGATTTTATAAAAAATTTTTGAGTTATCGCTCTCCTTTTCCTTTAGATTTTTTATACCTAAAAAATCTAAGCGTAAATTTGTAGAAAAAAAATCATGTATTTTTATTTTATTTATTATATAATTTTATTGTGGTGCCACAAAGGAGGGGGATTATGGAAAATTATATATTAAAAAGTATTAATTCCGCATTAGAATTTATAGAAGAAAATATATCAAATGATTTTTCTTTAAAAGATATTGCTGAATATTCGAATTTTTCATTATCTTACCTATATAAATTGTTTAATTTAATTGTTGGTATGAGCATTAAAGAATATATCAGAAAAAGAAGGCTTTCAAAGTCTGTATATGATTTGTTTAATTCTAATATGAATATTTTAGAAATTGCTATCAAATATCAATATAATACCTATGAATCATATTCAAGAGCATTCAAAAAAGAATTCGGATTATGTCCTAGTGAAGTTAGAAAGAAAAGAATAAATGTACCGTTATTTAAACCTATAACTTTAAATGGAGGAGATATTATTATGGAAAATAGAAACTATTTATTGCTTATTGATATTGATAAATTTGCGGATATTAATAAAACATACGGAAGAAAATTTGGTGATTTAGTTCTATCATAGATTCCTGAAAGAATAAAAGAAGTTTTAAATAAAGAGAATTTTGACTATGAAAATAAAAAAGCTGAAAACATTGAGAGATTAGGTGGAGATGAATTCGTTATTGTATTGAAAAATACCGATGAAAAAAATGCAAAAGATATTTCTAAAAAAATTTTAGAAAATATTAAAAAAACATTTGTTTATGAAAGTAAAAATATTCAGGTAACTGCGAGTATAGGAATCACTGAATATGTTTTATTAAATAAAGATACTTATGATGATGCGTATAAGGCTATGATTAATGCAAAAAAAGAAGGCAGAAACACTTTTAAATTAATATAGTTCTTTAGTATAACGCAAACCATGTAATAGAATAAATATAATTGGTATGGAATTTCCATACCAATTATTAATTATAGAAATTTCAAAATATTTTTTTAATTATAATTTTTCTTTTGATTTTATTTGGAAAATTTTATTGTTAGATTTGATAATAACATCTTTTTTCGCTCTGGTTATTGCAACATAAAAAAGATTGATTTCATCAATAATGTATTGATGTTTAAATTTTATATTTTCTCCAACTATTATTTTTTCAATATATTCTTTATAATTAGCTTTAAATTCTTCAATTGTCTTATATTTTTCTTTTTTTAATAAATCTATTATATCTGGAAAATCATGACAAACAATAACTTTATCCCATTCTAATCCTTTACTTGTATGCGCCGTGGTAAGAAAAATTTTACTTTTACTATTTTTTGATTTATTTTCTGCTATGTCTAAAAGTGAAAATATTTCTTCATTATATTCTTCTGCTATGTTTATTGCTGAAATTAATTCATAATCTTCAAAATCTTCTGCATATTCTCTTAAATCATTTAATGATTTGAATTTTAAAAACCATTTTTCTGTTATTTTTTCTTTATAAGTTTGATTTCTTAAGTATTTTATATAATAATATACATTCAAAGAGAGATAAAATATTTCTTTAGGAGACCGAATAAGTTTTATTTCATGATTTTTGAATTTATCTATAAGCTTAATAAGGGTGGCATTGGTTCTTGTTACAAAAGCTATATTTTTTATATTTGTATCGTTTAAATAGTTGAAAGAAATTATCTCATTTTCTTCACCTTTGAATTTTTTTAGTATTATATTTGCTTTCTCAGCAATACTATTATTAAATCTAAAGCTTTGGGTTAAGTATAGAATTTCTGAATTTAGATCATTTCTAATTTTATACATTGCATTGGTTGATCCTCTGAATGTATATATTTGTTGATGTGGATCACCAACTATTATTTTTTTTCCTTTTAATTTTTTAAAAATATCTAAAACAACTTCATTTGTATCTTGTGCTTCATCAAGAAGCACATAATCAAAATTTATTTTTTCCAAATATTTTTCAATATTTAACTGAAAATATTTTAAATATACATTATGCGTCATTTCAAGCTCGCCATTAATATACATATACCATATTTTTTCAATTTTATCTTTTAAATATTTTTTATGTTCGTTTATGATTCTAAGTCTCGGATTGTTTTCTATAATTTTTTCAATAGTACTATTGGAAATTTCTTTTATATCACTATTACAAAAATCATTAAATGCTATTCGAAGTAAATCTGCAATATATATATCAATTCCGAGTATAGAAGATATTTCAGATGTATTTAATTCTTTTCCAATTTTTTTTATTTTTAAATCTTTTTTTACAAAATAATACGCAAAACCATGTGTTGTTAAAACTTTAATATTTTTTATACCAGCTTTTTTTATTTTATATTCAATCTCATTTTTTATTGATCGATTAAAAGCAAGATATAGAAATTTCTTATTGCTTAAATTATAGGCAATATTTAATAATGTGGTTGATTTTCCTGTCCCTGCAAAAGCATTTATTATTAAATTATTTACTTTCGCCTTTTTTATTATATTTATCTGTTCTTCTGTTAATTTATAATTCTTTTTATTTTCATAATTTGTGTTTTTAAAATCTATGTTATTTATAATTTTTAAATATTCACTGTATATATTGTCTTTTTTGTTATTTTTATAAAAATCCCATCCGCAATTTGAACATTTTTTTATATCATCTTTCATTATCTTATTACATTTCGGGCATTTTTTGAACAAAAAAAATGAATCACAATACGGACAAATTTTTACATCACTTTCAACAATTTCTTCACACGAAATACAGATTTTTGTATATTTTATAATACTTCACTCCATTCTTTAACATTTACCAATAAACTCTAACACATCCTCATCAAAATTTTTTATTGATAATGTTAATTTTCCTATTCTTTTTATTGTTTCTTCAACATTTCCAGCAGCTATTCCATTACCACAGGGAATATTCATATTTTCCAATGCCAATTTTGCACTTTGGAGAGCTACGAAAGTTCCTGTTCCAGCTTTCAAGGCACATCCTCTTTTTGCGCCATCACATGTTAATCCAAACAGCGTCGATAAAACGTTGTTTACTGCATTTTTTATTTGCGTTTTTGTTCCATCTTTTAAATAAACTATCCCACCAGCAACTCCAGCTGATGCAACAGATCCTGCACCACAAATAGGTGTTAACACCCCTGTATAAGATTTTATATATATAGTAATTAACATACTGAGTAATAAAGCCTTTTTCATTTTTTCATCATCATATTTTTCACCTATTTTTATTATAGGTAATGTGCAGGATAATCCCTGATTTCCACTTCCAGCAACAGTCATTACAGGCATTAATTCTCCACTCATCCTCGCATCGACTGCCGCTTGTACTATATTCACAGGTTCATAATCCAGCACATGTCCAAAATTATTTTGTGTCTTTAATCCTTTTTCTGCAATTGCTGTATTCATATCTATAGCTTTTTCAATTAAATTAATTACTTCATTATCCGCAATTTCTACATATTCTATTAATTTATCAAAATTAAAACCTTTTATTTTTTCTAATAATGCTCCACTTTGTTCAAATGGTTTATCTAATATAGGTGTTCCATTTTCTTCAATATGAACTATATTATCATGTTTTCCTTCAATTCTTACTTGAACTATGTTTTCACCTTCTATTATACAATTAACCTTTAAACCTTTATAATCTTTATTTACATCAATTTTTATCTTGCTCAATATTTTATGTGAATTATCAATACATTTTTGTTCTACATTCTTCAAAACTTCCAATCCCAATTCAGCTTCGCCACATGTATAAGCAAGTGCTGCTGCTATTTCTAATCCTATAAAAGGTGTCCCTGGAATATTTACTTCTAAACCATTTTTATAAGTATTTTTATCCAATAATATTTTTATTTTTTTTAATTTTCCTTTTAAATATTTTTTTGCCGTTGCAACTGCTAATGCAACTGCTATTGGTTCTGTACAACCATATGCAGGTTTAACCTGATCAAAAATTATTTTTTTTAACATTAATATCCCCCCTACACTTAGTAATTTTGTGATTCAATATTTGATATATCAATAATTGGAGCCAATCCAACCATTAAAAAACCTATTATTTTTAATACATTAAATGCTTCATTTAAAAACATCGCTGATAATACTGACGCAAATATTAGTTCTAAAGGCATTATTAAAGATAGAGTATGTGATTGTAATTTTTTTAATGATAAATAATTTAAAGTTAGTGGAACAAACGTCGCTAATACTGCTAATATAAAACCAGATAACATAAATTTACTATTTAATGTATATATTTCATTATTTAATAATACTAATACAAAATAATAAATAAATGTTCCAGAAAAAGTATAAAATGCACTTTCAAAAGGATTTGTATTTTTTTCTTTTAATTTATCACTTGCAGCCACAACAAACAATGCATTTACAAATGAACTGAATAATATTATTAATGTGCCAAATACTATGCTATTATTTCCGGAAAAAGCTCTTTCGCCCAAATTGGAAATCAAAACTCCAACAAAGGAAATTGCGACTGCAGAAATATTTACAATATTGAGTTTTCTTTTTGTAATTTTTGTTTGTAGTAATGATACAAAAATTGGATTTGTAAAATATATTACTGTCGCATAAGCTGGATTCAAATATTGAAGACCTACAAAAAAGGCATATGCTGCTATTCCGTAATTCATTATGCCCAACATTGAAAAATAGATAAATTTTTTGAAATGAAATTTATATCCTGCTAATCCAAATATCATTCCTGCTATTAAAAAAGAAAAAAAGAATCTCAAAAATAATATTTGAGATACACTTGCTCCTATATTAAATGAATATTTACCAAGAACAGATGTTACTGATGAGGAAAAAGCCGATAGTATAGCCATTAAATAATGCAAAAAAATCACCTCTTATATTATTATACTAATATTATATATTTTTTTTATTTATATTTCAAGAAAAAAAGAGGTGGGATAATCCCACCCCTTTAACTTTAATCAAAAATATTCTATTATTTTTTCTGCAAATTTATTCGCTGAAAGAACTTTTTTATCGTCTTTTATAATATCAGGTGTTCCAAATCCTTCTAATACTGTTTTTTTAAGAGATTTTCTTATTAATTCTGCCACCTGTGTAAAGTTTATATATTCGAACATCATAGCGCCAGATAATATCAGAGATGTGGGGTTTGCCATTTCAGGGTTCTTTATTCCTGGAGCAGTACCATGTGTTGGTTCAAATAAAGCTATATCATCTCCTATATTAGATCCTGGAATAATCCCTATCCCTCCCACTTGAGCTGCTGCTGCATCTGATAAATAATCTCCATTTAAATTTGGAGTTATTAATATATCAAAATTTTCTGGATTTAATAATAATTGTTGAAACATATTATCTGCTATAATGTCGTTTATCTCTATTTGATGTTTTTCTAATTCTAAACTATAATCTTTTGAAACTTCATAACACCAGTTTCTAAAAGCGCCTTCTGTATATTTCATTATATTCCCTTTATGCACTATGGTTATCTTTTTTCTATTATATTTTATAGCATATTCTATTGCTTTTTTCATTAATCTTTTCGTCTTAAATTCACTAATAGGTTTAATACCTATCGCTGTTTTTTTCAGAGATATATTAAAATTACTTTTTAAAAAATTTATTATTTTATTTGATTCTTCAGAATTTTCTTTCCATTCTATTCCTGCATATACATCTTCTGTATTTTCTCTAAATATTATAATATCAACCTTTTCCGGATTTTTTACAGGAGCATCTATTCCTTTTATATATTTTACAGGTCTTATACATGCATATAAGTCCAACTTTTGTCTTAATGCCACATTTAAGCTTCTATATCCACTACCAACTGGTGTTTCTAATGGTCCTTTTATACCAATTTTATATTTTTTAAAAAGTTCTAAAGTTTCAAGTGGTAGAATATCCCCATATTTTTCCAATGCTTTTTTTCCAGCATATATTTCCTTCCAAATTATTCTTTTTTTATCTCTGTATATACGATTTACGGCTGCATTCCATACTTTCATGGCAGCATCCATTACGTAAGGTCCTATTCCATCTCCTTTTATATATAAAATAATTTTATTTTCCATTTTCTCAACTCCCTATATATAATAAAAAATTTTTTTATTTATCCAAAAAATGATTGATTAGAACAAGATTATCTGCATGTATAAATTCTTTATAATCGAAATTTTTTAAGATTTCTTCACTTTTTTTCCCTTTTATAATTTCAGTTTCATCTTTAGAATAATTGGTTAATCCTTTTGCTATTAATTTTGAATTATAATATACATCTACTGCATCGCCTTTTATAAATTCTCCTTCTATTTTATTTATTCCTATTGGCAATAAACTTTTTCTTTTTAATATTGCTTTATTAGCACCCTCATTAATATAAATCTTACCCTTACTATCGCTTAAATAAGCTATCCATGCTTTTTTATTTTTCATTTTTTTATCAGGTAAAAAAATTGTTCCTGGATTTTTATTTTCTATAAATTCATTAATATTTTTCAGATTATTTCCATTACAAATACACGCTTTGATACCAGATGCTGATGCCATTTTCCCTGCAAAAATCTTTGAATCTATTCCACCTGTTCCTAAAGTAGTCTTTTTCAAATTCATTATTTTTTTGTTTTCTTCATACTCTTTTATAATAAAACCTGTTTCATCATATATTCCATCAACTGAAGTTAAAATTATTAAACCATCTGCTCCCCACCCAATTGCAAAGTAGGCTGAAAGTAAATCATTATCTCCAAATTTTATTTCTTCTATCGATATTGTGTCATTTTCATTTATAATAGGAATTATTTTTAACTGGTTCAAACCTATAAGTGTATTTTTAAGATTTAAAAATCTTTGTCTATTGGAAAAATCATCTCTAGTAAGTAAAATTTGGGCAACCTTTTTATCATAAAAATCAAATGCCTGTTCATATATCTTCATTAATTGTACTTGTCCAATTGCGCATAAAGCCTGTTTTTGTGATAATCCTTTTAATGGATGTAAATTAAGATATTTTAGTCCTGCTGCATTTGCACCAGAAGAAACAATTACAACTTTTTTTCCGTTATCTACAAGATTTGAAATAATTGAACTTAACTTTATAATAAAATTTTTATTTATCTGATTATCTTTTATAAGTAGATTACTACCTATTTTTATAACAATTTTGTCCATATTACTCCCTCACATTATAATTTCCAAATATTATATATTTATAAGTAGTTAACTCTTTTAAACCAACAGGCCCTCTTGCATGCATTTTTTGAGTGCTTATCCCCATTTCTGCACCCATTCCAAATTCTCCTCCATCTGTAAATCTCGTAGAGGCGTTTACATAAACAGCTGCAGAATCTATTTGCTCTATAAATTTCATAGCATTAAAGTAATTTTCTGTCAATATTGATTCTGAATGTCCTGTGGAATATTTTTTTATATGTTCAATTGCTTCATTAAAGTTTTCTACTATTTTTATTGACAATATTAAATCAAGATATTCTGTAGCCCAATCTTCTTCTGTTGCATTTTTAACATTTATAATATCAACAGTTTTTTCGCAACCCCTAATTTCAACGCTTTTTCTTTCTAAAGCACTTTTTAACTCTGGTAATATTTTTTTAGAAATATTTTTATGTATCAATACCGTTTCAACAGTATTACATGTTCCAGGTCTTTGTGTTTTGGCATTATCAATGATTTTTACGGATCTCTCTATATTTGCAGATTCATCTACATATATATGACATATTCCAACACCAGTTTCTAAAACAGGAACTGTGGAGTTTTTTACAACAAAATCAATTAAACCTTTTCCGCCACGTGGAATGATTAAATCTATATATTCATTTAATTTAAGCATTTCATCGACAAGTCTTCTATCAGTATTTTCTATTATTTCTATAGCTGTTTCCGGGAGATTGGATTTTCTTAGTCCCTCTTTTATTGCTTTTACTATAGCTTTATTCGAATTTATTGCATCAGATCCACCTCTTAATAATACTGTGTTACCTGACTTTAATGCCAATATTGTAGCTTCCAGTGTAACATTTGGCCTTGATTCATAAATTATTCCAACAACACCTATTGGTACTCTAACCTTGCTTATTCTTAGACCATCTTCCCTTAAAAATGAATCATAAATTTCTCCAACAGGATCTTTTAAGTTAACAACTGTTTTACATGCTTCAATCATCCCATTTATTCTTTTTTCGTTTAATTCCAATCTATCAATTAATGCTTTTTTTAAACCTTTTTCTTCAGCAAGTTTTACATCCTTTTTATTTTCTTTTAATATGAATTCACTGTTTTTTTCTATTTCTTCTGAAATTTTCAATATTGCATGATTTTTTTCTTTTGTAGTTAGTGTTTTTAATATGTCAGTTGCTTTTTTTATTTTCTTTGCTTTACTTATTAATTCACTCATATTATCACCTCACAAACTTTTGCTTTTCAAATATGATTCGTATATAGACTTCATAATTGCACCTTTAACACCTTTTTGCTCTAATTCATATAATCCTTTTATTGTTACACCACCTGGCGAAGAAACTTTATATTTTAATTCTGCTAATTCAATGTTTTCTTTTTCCAAAAATTTTATAGATCCTTCAAATGTTTTTAAAACTATTTCTTTAGCTGTCTCCGCATGTAAGCCAATATTTATAGCCCCTTCTATAAAACTTTCAAGTATAAAAGAAACAAATGCCGGACCACTACTATTTAAAATAGTAAACGCATCAAATTTTTCTTCTTCTAATTCTATTACTTTTCCAAGTGGTTTCATTAAATCTATAATATCCTTTTTTATATTTTTATCAATAGTTTTATTGAAAGCAACAGCTGTAACTCCTTTGCCGATTTTAGAAATTATAGTCGGCATAATTCTTATCACATTATTTTTATGAGTTTTTTCTATAACTTCTTCTAATTCTTTTCCTGCCGCTGTACTTATAATATAATTTTCTTTTTCCTCAAGTTCAGATAATTCTTTAAACACTTTATCAATATGTTGTGGCTTTACAGCAACAAATATAAACTTTGATTTCTCATATACCTCTTCTATTGATTTACAAATATGTACATTCTCAAGCTTTTCATACTTTTTTAATTTTGATCTTGTTCTATTTATTATATTAAATTCATATTCCTTATTATATAATGCTTCTAAAATCATACTTCCTATATTTCCAACACCAATAATCCCAACATTCATAATATCACACTCCATAATCCCCATATTTCTTTACGTATTCATCAATACCCCCTATTTTAATTATTTTATTCATAAATTCCGGAAATGGTATAAATGTATATTCTTTTTTTTGAGTAATATTTTTTATTATGCCTTTTTCTGTATCTATTTCGAGGATATCACCTTCATTAATCTCATTTGCTTCTTTTAATTCTATAACAGGTAACCCGATATTTATAGAATTTCTATAAAAAATTCTGGCAAAAGATTCCGCAATTATACATGATACCCCTGATAATTTAATAATCCTTGGCGCATGTTCTCTTGAAGAACCTAACCCAAAGTTTTTACCTCCAACAATAATATCCCCTTTATTTACTTTATCAGCAAAATCTTTTCGAGCATCTTCTAAAACATGTTTTGAAAATTCATTAAGATTTGATCTTAAATGAAAATATCTACCTGGAGCTATATGATCTGTTGATATATTATCTCCAAATTTCCAAACTTTACCTTTTAATTTCATTTTAAAACCTCCCTTGGATCTGTAATATATCCAGTAATCGCACTTGCAGCAGCAACTGCTGGAGAAGAAAGATAAATTTCCGAATTTGGATTTCCTGCTCTTCCATGAAAATTTCTATTTTGAGTTGATAATACCTTTTCCCCATCAGCAGGAACTCCTGCATGTACTCCTACACACGGACCACAACCTGGAGGTAATACTGTCGCATCAGCTTCTAAAAATATATTAATCAAACCTTCCTTCAAGGCTTGCAAATAAACTTCTTTTGAAGCAGGAGCAATTATTAACCTTATATCTGATGCTTTTTTTCTTCCTTTCAATATAGATGCTGCTACTCTTAAATCTTCTATTCTACCATTTGTACATGTTCCTATGTATACTTGATCTATTTTTACTCCTACTGCTTCTGATATATTTCTCGTATTATCAACGGTATGTGGAAATGCTACTTGCGGTTCTATATTAGATAAATCAATTTCTATAATTTTTTCATAATTTGCATCATCATCTGCTCTTATTTCTTTATAATCATTTTCCCTACCATTTATTTTTAAATACTCCTTAGTTTTTTCATCAGTGGGAAATATTCCCACCTTGGCTCCAGCTTCCACTGCCATATTTGATATTGTAAGTCTCGATTCCATGGAAAGATTTTTTATACCATCTCCACTAAATTCTAATGCCTTATAAGTTGCTCCATCAGCGCCAATCATTCCAATTAAAAATAAAATTATATCTTTCGCATAAACTCCAAAAGGCAATTTACCTTTTAAAATTATTTTAAATGTTCCTGGGACTTTTAACCATACTTTTCCTAAACCATATGCCAGAGCTATATCAGTAGATCCCATACCTGTAGCAAAAGCTCCCAAAGCTCCTGCAGTACATGTATGTGAATCAGCCCCTACAATTACATCACCTGGTTTAGCATATTTTTCAGCTACTATTTGGTGAGAAATCCCTTCTCCTATATCATATATATTCGCAGAAGTTTTTTTACAGAAATTTCTCAACTTACTATGAGTATTGGACAGTTCCTTTCTTGGACTTGGTGAAGCATGATCTATAAAAATCAGAGATTTACTTTCTATATCTTTAAAATTCAAATAATTAAACTGATCAACAGTTAATGGACCTGTCCCATCCTGTACAAAAGCCAGATCAACATTCGAAACAATTATTTCTCCCGGAAAAACATCTTTTCCAGCATGTTGGCTTAAGATTTTTTCAACTATAGTTTTACCCATTAAATTTCAACTCCTTTCACTTCTCTATACTTTAACCCTTTTGGTCCTTTATAAATTGACCGTGGTCTAAATATTCTATTATTTTTTTTATATTCCATTGCATGAGCGGTCCAGCCTACTATTCTTGCCATGGCAAATATTGTTGTAAAAAATTCCGAAGGAATTCTAAAATAATTATAGAGAATGCCTGAATAAAAATCTACATTTGGAAATATTTTTTTATTTTTAAATTTTTTTATTACATATTCTTCAACCTTTAAAGCTATTTCAAAATATTCAATCCTTTCATTTATAAACAAATTTTTTATCCAATTTTTTAATATTTTTGCGCGTGGGTCATATGTTTTATATATTCTATGACCAAACCCCATAATTTTTTCGCCTTTTAAAATTAAAGAATCAATATAATTCTCAACATTGTCAATACTTTTTATTTCTTCAAACATTTTTAAAACTCTTTCATTTGCACCCCCATGCAAAGGCCCTTTCAATGCCCCTATTGCTGTTGTTATAATAGAATACAAATCTGATAGAGTCGATGCTGTTACTGTTGATGCAAAGGTAGAAGCATTCATCCCCTGTTCTGTGTGTAAAATTAAAGCTTTATCAAAAATTTCAGATTTTTCTGAAACTTCACCAAACATCATATACAAAAAATTTTCAGAATGGTTTAAATCTTCTCTTGGCGGAATTAATTTCATCTCATTTTTTATCCTATACCAATACGCAATGATTGTAGGTATTTTAGCTGTTAAATTTATTGCATTTTCTAAGGATGAATTTGTTTTTTCAGAATATATACCTAATAAAGACACCGCACTCCTCAAAACATCCATAGGATGTGCATTTTTGGGTAATTCTTTCATCATTTTTACAATTTTTTTAGGTAACTCTCTTTTTTTAGATAACATTGATTTTATAAAATCAAGTTCATTTTCATTTGGAAGAGACCCAAACCATATTAAATAAGATGTTTCTTCGAAATTAGAATTTTCAACCAAATCCTCAATTTCAAACCCTCTATAAACAAGTTTCCCTTTTTCTCCATCAATATATGAGATAGAGCTTATCGCTACGGCAACACCTTCTAATCCATGTTTCACATCAAAATTAACATCCATTTTTTCACCTCCTCAATATTGAAAAATTTTATATTATTGTAAAAAATGATGTCTTTAATTGTTTAATTTTCTTTATTAAAATAGATTATAATTCTATTCATTTTTATCTTTTGATATTAGAAAAAAAGAATAAAAAAAGGCCACACTTCTAAAAAAGTGTGGCCTTTGATTACCTTAAGTAAAAAAAATTATACGCCGAGCTTAAGGTGCCGCAAAGGCCACACCTTAGGTTCGGGTTGATTATTTAATGTATTTATTAAATTTAAGGCAGAATAATTAATTACAAACATTTTAATTTCCTCCTATTGGCTTTTAACGGCACAGATAACTTTAATTGATTTTAACATATTTATTATTAAAAGTCAAGCCCTTTTTTACAATTATATTATAGTAAATAAAATTTAATTATTTTTTAATTATTTACTCCAATCATAATTATATATCCATTTCTGTTTTAATTCTTCCATTGTTCCAAAATATAAATCATCAAACACTATGGCATCCTTTATTAAGCTATTTCATATTTTAATTCGGTTTTAAAAAAAGCATCTGGATCCATGTTTTCTAATATTTTTCCATCTTTCATAAAAACAATTCTATCTCCTGCTTTTTTTGCAAAATCAACCTCATGAGTTACAACAATCATAGTAGTCCCTGAATTAGCAAGTTCAACCATCGTTTCTTTTACTTCAGAAACTAAGCCAGGATCAAGAGATGAAGTTGGTTCATCAAATAAAATTATTTCTGGTTCCATAGCTAAAGCTCTGGCTATTCCAGCTCTTTGTTGTTGCCCTCCAGATAATTGCCCAGGAAAATTATATACTTTATCTTTTAAATGTACTTTTTCTAAAACTTTAATAGCTTTTTCATAAGCTTCTTCTTTTTGCATTTTTTTTGTTCTTATTAATCCTAAAGCTATATTATCTATTATTTTTAAATGTGGGAAAAGATTATGTTGTTGAAACACAAATCCAATTTTTTGAACTAAGTTTTTCCTTGTATAATCAAAAATATTTTTTTCTTCTAATATTATTATTCCTTCATGGTATTCTTCTAATCCAGCAATACATCTCAATAACGTTGATTTACCAGACCCTGAGGGTCCCATTATCACCAACACTTCTCCTTTTGTAACTTTCATATCTACACCCTTTAAAACTTCTAATTCTCCAAAATTTTTTTTCAATTTTTTTATTTCAATCATAATATTGCATACCTCCTTTCAAAATATTTTCCTAAAACTTGTAATAGTGCCGTTATTGTAAAATAGAATATTGCTACGGTTATATAAGATTCAAAAGATGCAAATGATGATGTTGCAATTTGGCGTCCAACCATTGTCAATTCCTGTAATGCTATTACAGAAGCAAGTGAGCTATCTTTTACAAGACTGATAAATTGTCCTGTTAAAGCTGGTAATGTTGTTCTAAATGCCTGAGGTAAAAGTATATCAACATAAATATAAAATGTGTTTAGTCCTATCGTTTTTGCTGCTTCAATTTGGCCTTTATCTACAGCTTCTATTCCTCCTCTTATTATTTCTGATATGTATGCACCTTCAAAAAGAGAAAGTGATACAATTGCACCAATCATAGCATTAATCTCAATCATAGATCCTACACCATAATATATAATCAAAATTATTACTAATAATGGTATATTTCTAAAAACTGTGGTATATGTATTGGCAAATTCTTTTAAAATTTGATATTTAGATGTTTTCATTACTCCAAATATAATACCAATAATCAGCGCAAATAGTATTGATAATAAAGATATTTTTAATGTCATGAAAAAACCATCTATATATAAATTCATATATTTAAAAGGTACACGTTGCCAATTAAAAGGATAATTTTTTGACATTTCAATATAAAAACTTGATAGTATGAATATTAATACAATATATGCTATTATTTTTTGTATATAATTTTTTTTCAATCTATTCACTCCAATCATAATCAACCATCCATTTTTGTTTTAATTGTTCCAATGTTCCATCTGTTTTTTTACATTCAATAAATGTATTTAACCATAATAACAAATCTATATTTTCTTTTTTTATAGCTATCCCAAGGTTTTCTTTATTTAATAAATTTTTAGTTGTTTTTATTGCAGGATATTTTTTTGAAATAGAACCATAATATAATTCATCAAAAATCAATACATCTGCTTTTTTGGTAATTATCTGATAAGCTGCAGCATCAACTGTTTCAAAAGTCAAAATCTGTGCTTTAGGGAATAATTTTTTAGCTGTAAATTCTCCTGTAGTACCTAATTGAACTGCTATTTTAGCTTTTTTCTCCATTTTTTCTAAATCTTCTTTTGTTATTCCATCTGGATATTTCTCACTATTATAAAATATTATCTGTCCAGTTTCATAATATGGAATTGTAAAGTTTACTTTCAAAGCTCTTTCTGGAGTTATTGTCATCCCGGCCAATATAAAATCAAATTTGTCAGCCAATAATGCTGGTATTATTCCATCCCAATTTGTAATAACAAATTTAACTTTTACTCCTAATACTTCTGCCATCATTTTTGCTAATTCCACTTCATATCCAATTCTTTCACCTTTTGTATTAACCCCATAAAACGGAGCATATGCTGGATCCTGACCAACTAATAAAACACCTCGTTTTTGTATTTCTTCAATTTTCCCTCCAAAAACGCTCATAATACTCATAATAACGAATAATAATACAACTAACTTTTTCATAATATCTCCCTCCTCTAAAAAAATATTTGATTTGATTTTATATAAAAAAAAGCCACACCTTATATGGTGTGGCCTCTGATTTTCCTTGAGCAAATACGACAACTCAAGGTGTCAGCACGAGGCCACACCTTGAATGATGTCTTAATATTATATTTGAATTGCTATTAATTATTGTATATAAATTTTTCATACTATTTCCTCCTGTTTTTTCACAATCTAAATTTTTACAATTATATCATAAAATACTTTTCATGTCAACTAAGTTTGTATTATTAACATTCTATTAACTTAAACGTGATTTTGCTTTCTTAATATAAAAATGGTATAATTATAATATAACAAAAATTACAAGGAGGGGATTTTATGATATCAAAAAATATGGAAGAAGCTTTAAATAAGCAAATAAATGAAGAACTGTTCTCCGCTTATTTATATTTATCCATGGCTGCATATTTTGAAAGGAAAGGTTTAAAAGGTTTTGCTAACTGGATGAACGTTCAATATCAAGAAGAGACTTTTCATGCTATGAAAATGTATAGATATTTATTGGAAAGAGGTGGAAGTGTAGAACTTTTTGAGATACAAAAACCAAAACACGAATGGAATTCACCCCTTGATGTTTTTAAAGAAACTTTAGAGCATGAAAAACATATTACTAAATGCATCAATGACCTTGTGGATTTAGCTGAAAAAGAGCATGATAGAGCCACATTTAATTTCTTACAATGGTACATAGACGAACAGGTCGAAGAAGAAGCTAATGATGAAGAAATAATTGCTAAATTAGAGCTAATAAAAAATAATCCTAATGCATTATTTATGTTAGATAGAGAATTATCTTCAAGAACTTTCCAAATTCCAAGTGAAAATTAAAAATAATAAAAGCAGGCTAAAGCCTGCTTTTATTATTTTTAATAATACTTTTATTGAGTATATTTTTCCAAATAAGACGGGATTCCATTATTATTGATAATATTAGAATATATTTTTCCACTTGATCTTATATGAATTTTAGAATTTTCATAATCAAGTTCATATAATCCATATTTAGCAGAAAAACCATATTCCCATTCAAATAAATCAAAAATTGTTTTATGATGAAATCCAAAAACTTTTACATCTTTTCTTAATGCTTTATATATATTAGTTAATATTTTAATTAAAAAAGTCGCTCTGTATATATCATTTTCATCAGCAATCCCTGTTGATAATATTAGAATAGGTTTATCTAAAGATTTTATTTTCAATAAATATTCTAAAATTACATCTGAATTTATATTCTTTCCAATATCATCTTTTTGAACTGGTTTAGAAGTATCATAAACACTATTTCCATCATAACTAATAGATATAAAATCCAAGTATTTCAATAAATTATTTTTTCTAAAATCGAACTCATCATATGTAATATTTTTTGTAAAAGAGATTTTAGAATATTTATTCTTTTTCTTTATTAAAAAATATATATCTTTATGTAAATCATAAAAATTTTTTATAATTTTATCTTTTTTTTCTGTGTCATTATTTTTTGAATGCGGAAAACTTTTTTCTTCAAATGTCTTTTTTATATATTTATCAGGTTCAAAAAAAGTTATATAGTAATCGACTATATCCCCTATATAGTTTAATATATTTTCAACATATTCAATAAAAAATTTAAAGTTTTTTTCTTTACTAAACCCGCCTTTTTCTTCAAACCATATTGGTAATGTGTAATAATTTAAAATAACGATAGGTTCAATTTTATTTTTTTTCAATTTTATAATAAAATTTTTATAACTTTCAAGCTTTTTATAATTAATAAAATTCATTTCAGGATATATTTTTGCCCATTCAAAAGAAAAAGAGAGAGAGTTATATCCGGCAACTTTTGAGACCTCTAATATTTCATTAAATAAATTTATATTCATATTATTTAAAATAGATAAACTAGTCCCATCTCTTATATGGCCTTTCTTTTGCCATAAATCCCAATTAGTTTTATCATTCATTTTTTCAATTTGATATGAAGAAATTGTATTCCCCCACAAAAATCCTTTAGGAAAAGTAATATTGCTTTCCACTTTAATCACCCATTTTATGATTTTATTATCCCAAATGCTTTTAATATAACCCTTTTTCGTCTTTTACCATCAAATTCTGCATAAAAAATTTCCTGCCATGGACCAAGATCCAATTCTCCATCCGTAATTGGAACTATAACCTGATGGTGCATTATTAGATTTTTTAAATGCGCATGTCCATTTATTTCTCCAGTTCTATGATGTTTATAAGGATAATTCTGTGGCGCTAACTTTTCCAGCCATTCTTTTATATCTTCAATTAATCCTGACTCATAATCATTTATATACACAGCAGCTGTTAAATGCATAGCCGAAACAAGAACATACCCATCTATAATATTAGACTCACTAACAAACTTTTTTACTTCATCTGTTAAATATATTATATCAATACTTTTTTCAGTATTAAACCATAAATATTTCGTTACACTTTTCATCTTGCTACCGTATACTTCTTTATCTATTGACATTCTCCCCCTCCTAAAATTTTGGTTTTTCTCGCATTGTTTTTATACTTATCTTTTCAAAAAATCTCAAAATTTTAGTAAAAAACCTTTCTCTTGAAGATATTGGTTCTACTTTTATCGTGTAAAAACCATTTTTATTACCAGCAATAATATCTGTAAATAGCTGATCACCTATTAAAACTACATGTGTCGATTCAATATTAAATTCTTGAACTCTTTTCTTTATCCTAAAGGGAAGCGGTTTTAACGAATAACCCATAACTTTTATGTTATACATTTCTAACTGCTTTTTTATATTATCAAATCTATATTCTTTACCATTTGATGCTATCATGATTTTAAAATCTTTAGACAATTCGCCAAATAATTCAATAATATCATCTGGTAATTTTTCAGAGCGCCATGTAGTTAAAGTATTATCAAAATCGAATATTAATAATTTATAATCCTTTTGCTTTAATTTTTTGTAATCTATATCAAAAATAGTTTCAGCAAATTCATTAGGGACAGCTAAATCCATAACTCTAAACAACCATCCAAATGTATAGAAAAAAATGAAGTATAAAGATTTCGAGACTATTGCAGCTATTTTTTTATAAAAGGAATCTATTTCATAAGTGTATGGATTAACTAATATTGTATATAATCCATTTTTATTTCCTACCAAAATATCTGTAAAAAACAGATCCCCTATTAAAACAGTATTTTTTGGACGAGAATCTAAATCTTCCAATACTTTTTTTATTTTTTCGGAAAATGGTTTTTTCATTTTCCAATATATTTTAACTTTTTCTCTCATTTTTTCTTTTACATTTTTGATTCTTTTTTCTGGTCCATTAGATACAACTGCAATTTTAAATCCCATTTCATATAATTTTTTAAAAAGATCAACTGTCTTATTATCTATAGGCTGTTTCCATGGGGCTAATGTAAAATCATAATCAAATAGCAAAGTATTAAATCCTAATTTTTTTAATTTCAAATAATCTATATCAAAAATAGTTGGATGATGTTCGTATGGAACTGGTATAATATTATAAATATTTTTTTTAAACTTCTCCGTTGTTGGGTTCAACCCTTACAACCTCCAAATCTGCCATTTCTTTTAATGAATTTATTAATTTCAAAGATTCATCCAATGTATCCTTTGGACTTATTATTTTCATTAGATTATTTTCAATTACATTTCTCACATTCATTAAATTATCAACTGATTCAAGCAAATATGTAACTAAATGTATATCTTCTCGTTTTACTTTTACATATATATCATATTCTTTCACATCTGTTTTCACTTCAGCACCTCCAAATATGTAAAACATTTTTTGTTTTTATATTTTACATTATATATCTTACATATTTTTTACAAAAGCTCTGCGGCTTTAGTTGCTAACTCTGATCTCTCACCTTTTAACAAATATATATGCGCTGCTAAATCTGAATTTTTAAATTTAGAAGAAACATAAATTAAACCATTGGATGAAAAACCCAAATAAGGATTATCTATTTGAAAAGGATCTCCAGTTAATATTATTTTTGTATTTTCCCCAACTCTTGTTATAATTGTTTTTATTTCATGCGGTGTGAGATTTTGCGCCTCATCTATTATCATATATTGTTCTGGAATGGATCTTCCTCTTATATAAGATAATACTTCTATTTCTAATATTTCTCTTTTTTCTAAATATTCATCAGGTTTTTTTCCTTTTCCCTGAAATAAAAAATCTAAATTATCATATATAGGTTGTAACCAGGGTCTCATTTTTTCTTGGACAGAACCTGGCAAATAGCCAATATCTTTTCCAACTGGAACTATTGGTTTTGATACTAATAATTTTTTATATTTTTTTTCATCTAAAACTTTGCTAAGCCCTATTGCTAATGCAAGCAATGTCTTACCTGTCCCCGCACTACCAACAAGAGTTACCAAGGGTATTTCATCATTAAATAATGCATCAAATGCAAATATTTGTTCTCTATTTCTTGGATTAATTCCAAATATTTCTGTAAAATATGATATATCCAATTTTATTAAAGCTTTCTCTTTTTCTGAATATCTGTAATAATTTCCATCATTTAAATCAAAATACGTATTTGGATATGGTTTTTCATTTAAATTTAATAAATTATAATTAATCTTTTCTTTTTCAATAATTTTTTTATCAACTTTAAGTTCAACAAATCCTGTAAAATAATTTTTGTATTCAATACGATCTGTCAAATAATCCTGTGCTTCAATCCCAAGAGCTTCAGCTTTTATTCTTAAATTTAAATCTTTAGTAACCAAATAAGTCGGTATATTACTTTCTTTTTTTAACTTCAGTGCATATAATAATATCCAATCATCCATTTTTTTTCCTAAATAATGAGGGATTTTTATTCCATTTTCTTCTAAAGTTGTTATTTTTAGCATTCCACCATTTTCTAATTTTATTCCTTTCTGCAAACTACCTTCTTTTCTTAAATTGTCTAAAATTCTATTAACTTCTCTCGCTGCAGCACCTGTTCGCTCACCACGTGTTTTAAGATTATCTATTTCCTCTATTACTGGAAATGGTATAATGACATTATTGTCTTCAAAATTAAACATTGCTTTTGGATCATGAATTAAAACATTAGTGTCTAATACATAATTTTTTACCATATTATCCCCTCCATTTTTTTATAAAATCCCCTAAACTTTTTAAACCAAAATTATTAATAAAAACTAAAAACAGTTTTGCTGTCATTAATGCATCTTCATATGCCCTATGAGATTTACCTATATAAATATGAAACCTTTTTGATAAAGATTCTAATGAGTATGGACCTTTTTCTAATAATGCTTTGGCTATTTCTAATGTATCTATATAATAATTTTCAACTGGTAATATTCCACTTTCTTTAGCAGCTACGTCTAAAAATAACATATCCATTTTCGCATTATGTGATACAAGTACTGTATTTGAAATATACTCTTTAAATTTAGGAAAAATTTCCATAATTGTTGGTGCGTTTTCTATATCTTTATTATTTAATTTATGAAATTGAGAACCTTCGACAGGTATTTTTATTTTAGGATTAACTAATGTATGAAACTCATATTTCCTTTTTATTTTACCATTATATATAGGAATAGCTGCTATTTCGATAATTCTGTCTCCTAAATCTGGTTTTAACCCAGTAGTTTCCAGATCAAATGAAACAAAAACTTGTGTTTCAAGATTATACATATTAATACCTCCTACATTTTAAGTATAGCATAATTTTTCAAAAGATTCAATTTTAGTTTCAAATAGTTATTAATTTGAATAACATTAGGTTAATTTTTTTCAGATAATCTATTTTTCTGGTATAATACTATAGTGAAAATTCCGCTCTTATTTAGGGGCCAAAATTGTCCGAGGAGGTGTAGTAATGAAGGAAAGGATTTATGAAGTGATGTTTATTGTTTCTCCAGAATTATCTGAAGAAAACAGAAACAACGAAATTGAAAAGGTTAAAAACTGGATTGAAGAAAAAGTAGGTGGAGAAATTCAACATTGGGAAAGATGGGGTATGAGAAAATTAGCTTATAGAACCCATCAAGGATATACAGAAGGAGATTATACTTGGGGAATATTTAAGGCTACTCCTGACAAAGTTAATGTATTGGATGGCTTGTTTAGAATTAACAGCCAGAACACTTTCAGATGGCAAGTTTTTAGAAGAGAAGATTTAGAAAAAGCTGAAAAAATCAAACAGAAAAAAGCCGAAGAAAATAAAGAAGTTGTTGTTGAAGAACCAGTAAACTCTGAAGAATGATAGGGATGAAATTATGAGTTATTCATTTAATAGGGTTATATTAGTTGGTCGATTAACTCGTGATCCGGAAGTACGTATGACTACTTCAGGTGATAAAGTTGCTAATTTTACTTTAGCTGTTGACCGTCCGAATTGGAATAACGATTTTAATGGTCAAAAGACTGATTTTATCAGAATTGTTGTATTTGGGAAAAAAGCTGAATTTGCTGAAAATTATTTAAAAAAAGGGGTTTTGATCCTTGTTGAAGGTGCTTTAAGGGTTAATAGCTGGAGAGACCAAAACAATAATTATAGAGAAAGAACAGAAGTTTCAGCAACAAATATACAATTTATGGAATCAAAAGCCAGTAGAGATGCTTATATAACAGATAATTTTGAGAACAATTCAAAAATAGAAGTGATTGAGCCGACTATTGATGAAGTTTCTGATGATATCGGAGAATTCTCAGATGAGAAATTTCCTGAATTTTTTCCTATCGATGATGATAGTATGGATGATGATACCCCACCAAATTTTTAGGAGGTGAATATAGTGGCATTTAATAGAAGACCAAGAAGAGTAAAAAAATGTAAATTGTGTTCAATGAAAGTTGAATATATAGATTATAAAAATACAGATTTATTAAAAGATTTTATAAACGAGAAAGGAAAGATTATTCCTAAAAGATTAAACGGTAATTGCTCTAAACACCAGAGAATGGTTAAAACCGCGATAAAAAGGGCAAGGCAAATGGCATTATTACCTTTCATAAATGATTAATAGGAGGCATAGCCTCCTTTTTTTCTATTAAAAAATTTAAAAAATTTATGATATACTTACAATTAGAGGAAATTGGAGGTTGATAAAATGAAAGTTATGTTATTAAAAGATGTTGCTAAAGTTGGTAAAAAAGGTGAGATTGTAAAAGTTTCTGATGGCTATGGTAGAAACTATTTAATTCCTCGAAAATTAGCCGTTGAAGCTAAAGAAGGAGAAATAAAACACGTTAAAAAAATTCAGGAAATAAAAAATGAAGTAAAACAAAAAAGGAAAGAAAAAAACGAAAAATTATTAAAGCAGTTACAGGAAAGAGTTTATAAAATCAAGATAAAATCCGGTTCTAATGGTAAATTGTTTGGTTCTATTACTGCGAATGATATAGCAAAATTAATAAAAGAATCTACAAATATAGATTTTGATAAAAGATGGTTCACTGAAAAAGTTAATATTAAAGAAATTGGTTTATATACTTTGAAAATTAAATTACCTGAAGGAGTTAAAGGAGATATAAAATTAAAGGTTGAACCTTTAGAATAATGATTTAAATAATGGATGGTGAATATTTTGGAATTTATAATTCGTTCAAAAGCTTTATACAGCACATGGATTTACTATAAACCAGATAGATTGTTATTCGATGTCGGAGAAGGTATAAGCGCATCATTGGGAAACAAGATTTATAGCATAGAAAAAATTTTTATTTCACATTCTCATGTTGATCATATAGCCGGTTTATGGGGATTCATAAATACCCGTAATAATGCAATGGGAAGCCGTGAAAAAAATCTTGAAATATATTATCCAAAAGGCTCAAAAAATATTGAAGAATATTTAAATTTCATAAAAAGTATGAATAAATATCTACGATTTAAACTAATCACAAAACCTTTAGAACATGGAGATGTTGTAGAACTAAAAAATAATAGATTTTTAAAAGCTTTTAAAACACGCCATACACCCGGAGAAAAATCATTAGGTTTTCAAATATTAGAAAAAAGAAAAAAATTAAAATCCATTTATTCCAATTTAAGCGGGGAAAATATAAAGGAATTAATAGATAAATTCGGAAAAGATCATATACTGGGAAATTACATAAAAAAAATTTTAACAATTAGTGGGGATTCTTTGCCTATTTCACCAGATATTATTGGTGATTCAGATACTTTAGTTCATGAATGTACTTTTATAAAAGAGTCAGATAGAAAAATTAGAAATCATACATCTTTAAATGAAATAAAAGAATTACTGAATTTCATACACCCAAAAAGAGTTATATTATACCACGTTTCTAGCAGATATAATAGATTAATAAATAAAGTTAAAACAGAATTATCTGAAGAGTTTAAAGATATTAAAGTTTTTATAGTTCATCCAGAAGAAATTTCTATTATATAATTTCACACAAAAAAGGGGGAGGGATTATGGTTGAATGGCAATTCTGGATAATATTAGGAATAATATTCATTGTGCTTGAAATTATCACACCAACTTTTTTCTTCTTTTGGTTTGGTTTAAGTTCATTTATTACCGCCATTTTCGGACTATTCATTTCAAACAAAATAATTAACTCAGTTATATTCATAATATTTTCTACTATATTATGGTTATTTTCAAGAAAAATTGTAAAAAAGTGGATCAATCCTTTGCAAAATAAAAATTTTCATTTAGATGAATTAATAGGAAAAACTGGACTGGCTCTTTCTGATTTTGACAAAAATAATTCTGGAATAGTTAAAGTCTTTAGTGAACAATGGAGCGCATACTCTGAAGAAGGTGAAGTAAAAAAAGGAGATAAAGTGATAGTATTAAAGAGAGAATCAAATATGTTAATTGTAAAGAAAATACTGTAAAGAGGGGGGAAACTATGTATTTAGTGGGAATTATTACTATTTTTGTGATTTTCTTAGCAGCTACAAGTTTAAAAATTATTAGGCCATATGAAAAAGGGTTAATTGAAAGATTAGGTAAATTTCATAGAGAAGCTCAGTCAGGACTACAATTTATTATTCCATTTTTAGATAGAATGATCAAAGTAGATATGAGAGAAAGAGTAATAGATGTTCCACCGCAGGAAGTTATTACCAAAGATAATGTTATTGTTACTGTTGATGCAGTGATCTATTATGAAGTAACAGAAGCTTTTAGAGTTATATATAATGTAAGTAATTTCGAAATTGCTGCTATAAAATTAGCCCAAACAAATTTAAGAAATGTAATCGGAGAATTAGAACTTGATCAAACATTAACTTCAAGAGAAATGATTAACACAAAATTAAGAGAAGTATTAGATGAAGCAACAGATAAATGGGGAGTAAAGGTTACAAGAGTAGAGATAAAAAAAATAGATCCTCCTAATGATATAATGGAGGCTATGAGCAAGCAGATGAAAGCTGAAAGAATGAAAAGGGCATCTATTTTAGAAGCCGAAGGATATAAACAGGCCGCCATTTTAAGAGCTGAAGGGGATAAAAGATCTGCTATTTTAAAAGCTGAGGGACAAGCAGAATCTGTTAAAAGGGTAGCAGAAGCTCAGAAGTATAAATACGAGGTTGAAGCAGAAGGTCAAGCTCATGCAATTATCAATGTGTTTAATGCAATTCATGAAGGAAAACCTACTCAGGATTTATTAAGAGTTAAATATTTAGAAGCCTTAAAAGAAATGGCAAATGGAAAGGCATCAAAAATGTTTATTCCATATGATATTATAGGCGTTTTAGGATCTGTAGCAACTTTAGTTGAAGCAAAATCTATTAAAGAAGATATGATTGATAAGAATGAAAGGAAGGAGAAATAATTTAATGTTTTATCTTTGGTATTTGATATTTGAATGTTTTATAGCTTCTTTTTTAGCATTTTTTATAGCTCAATATTATATTATTACAAATAAAAAATTCCCTTATATATTTGAACTAATGAATATTTATAATTTCATAGCATTGATACTATTTGTGAAAATATTAAGCATAGAATATATAAAATTTGCCAATTTTTTGCTATTTATAATTTTGATTTTATTTTATGTAAGATCCTATTTGACTGCAAAGGATAAATTTGATAGCAGATTTAGATCAATGATTCTTTCATTTGGCTATACAAGAGAAACATATTTTTATAAATTTTTAATGAAAAGGATTTTATTACGTGGTTTAGAAGGTTTTTCCTTTTCTATAGCGCTGGTTTTATTGGTGAATAAAATTCCATTTTGGCTTAATTTCAAAAATAACTTCGATGAGTTTTTATATGTTTTAATATTTTTAATAGGAGCAGGGATAGTAAAAGCTACTAATTTTGGAAAAATTTCAAGAACATAAAAACGGCCAAATCTGGCCGTTTTTTATTATTCCCTTTCCACTTTATACCATTTTTTTTCTTTTTTAAATAGGTTTAAAAATGAATTTAATAAAACTATGTATTCGAAAATAAGCATAAATGGTGTTGTGATAAAAATATTGATGATAAGTCTAATAATATTATTATTTTTTTTAAATGATAAAAATGCACTTCCTAAACTTATTCCCCATATAATTACAATAAAATTTTTTAATAAATAAAAACCTAATTTTATATTTTTTAAAAATACCAAAATTGATATTAGAGGAAAAAATAATAACATTCCTACCAATATATTTATAAATATAATATTAAAATCTTTATATTTTAATGCTTTTATTAGTTCTTCAATACCGCCAATATACCATCTTTTATGTTGATAAAATAAATCTTTAAAATTAGTTACATATTGTATTTTTGTTTTTGGAGATATAACAAAAATTTGATTAATTTTCATTTGATTTAACTTTATTGCCAGATGAACATCATCCACTAACGTTTCTTCGTCAAGTGGGAGAACTTTATCCAATATTACTTTCCTTATAAAAACACCATTTCCCATAAAAACAGCTTTTGAAAACAAATTTGAATATAAAATATTTCTGCTGAATTCAAAATATATTTCCTGATAATCATATATTATTTTTTCTTTATGATTATATGCTTCAAAATCCACATATATCATATTTATTTTATTATTATAAAAATATTTTACATGTTCTTCTAAAAAATCTTCATCTACAATTGTATCCGCATCTAAAAATAATACGATATCTCCAGATATATATTTATATGCCTCATTAATAGACTGCGGTTTTCCCTTTTTCCCTATTTTTTTAAAAATTTTCAAATTACTATATTTTTTCTCTAATTCTTGAAGTATTTTATACGTACTATCTTTAGAATTATCATCTAATACTATAATTTCAAAATTTTTATACGTATTTTTTTCAAGACTTTCAATATTTTTTTTTATAACTTTTTCTTCGTTAAAAGTAGGTATAATGATAGATATTTTTAAATTATTACCAACTGTGTTTAAAATATTTTTTTTACTAATAAAAGTTCTATATAGATTTAAATATTTACCCATTAATTGAAATATCATTGAAAAAACTATAGAAAAAAATAAAATATCCATTTTTTCTCTCCTCAATAAAAAATGGTGGGTGCTGCAGGGATTGAACCTGCGACCTCTTCCGCGTCAAGGAAGCGCTCTCCCACTGAGCTAAGCACCCACTACCTGAGATATTTTATCATAAAAATTATTTTTTGTCAATATTATAGAAGATTCTTATATACTTCTATTATTTTTTTTACAGAAACTTCTATTGAATAATTCTCATTTACAAAATTTATCGCATTTTTAGACAATATATTGTATAATTCCTTATTTCTAATTACATTTAAAATTTCATGGACAAATTCATCTTCATTTAATTCGGTTAGCATAATGCCACCAGCATTTTCATGATTTAAAAGATCATATACTCCCATTTTCCCTAAAGCAACAACTGGAGTTCCAGCTGCCATTGATTCTAATACCACAAGTCCCTGTGTTTCTGTATATGAAGCAAAAATAAATAATTCTGCCTGCTTATATGCATCTAATACTTTTTCTCTTGGTTGCCCTCCAGCAAATATTACATTTTCATGTAAATCTAAATCTATAACTAATTCTTCTAATTTATTTCTCTCTATACCGTCTCCAATAATAACAAATCTTATATTTCTTTCTTCATGAAACACCTTGTGAAATACTCTTATTAAAAAATCTATATTCTTTTCTGGCCCTAATCTTCCAACAAATAATAATATTTTTTCTTCTGGCAAAATACCAAATTCTTCCCTGATATTCCACTTTACTTCTTCATTAAATTTTTTTGTGTCTATCCCAGTTGGAATTACAATAATATGATCATCTGGTACTCCGTAGCTAACAAGAAGATCTTTTATATTTTTTGTCGGAGATATGACTTTATCCAATTTTAAACACCAATTTTTTATCATTCTTTGAGTTTGTTTTAACGTTGGTCTAATAATTAAAGGTAAATAATTTCTATAATATTCATACATCGTATGATGTGTACCTACATGTTTTATCTTCAATAATTTTGACAAAAATTCCGCAAAAATCCCCATAGAAAAGGGGTCCTGAGAATGTATTATATCTAAATTTAAATCCTTAATTTTAAAAATATCTGTAGATATAGGCAATGCAATTCTTTGCTCTTTTTCAAATAAAAATTTTATAGCAGGAAATTCAAATACATTCTTTTCATTCCTTTTATGACTTCTTGAATACCTTGGTACAAATAAATATACATTATGTCCCAATTTTTCCATTTCTTCTTTATATAATTTAACCGCTGTTGAAACTCCATTTTTTTGTGGAAAATACACATCTGAAAATATTCCTATATTCATTTATTCCACTCCTTATATTCAATTTTATCAGACATCTTTTAAAAACGCTTTAACAAAAACTCGCATCATAATTCCTAATATTATTTGCATATAATATGTTGCAAATCTCCACCCTATTATAGCTAAAAATACTCCGTTTTGAATTTTTAATATGGAAGAGAAAATTAACTGATATGATGCTTCGATTGTTCCACTGGCACCAGGTGTAGGTATATAGTATACCACCATGTTCAATAACATCATACTACCAAATACAATAAAAAAATTATCAATATTATTACTCAAATTCGCATATTTTACAAATAAATAAAAAAGAGAATAAGCCTGTAAAGATAAAACAAACAAGTTTAAAAAAATATCTAAAAACATTATGTGTGTTTTTTCATTCCAGAGAAAGGCTATACTTTTTTTCAAATTATTTGACCATTTTATATATTTATTTTTCAGTTTATTAATTTTTTTAAATTTTAAAAAGTTTAAGATTTGCATTATAATATCAGAGTTTATAAAAACCACCAAAATTATAATAGTTATTAATGAAGAAATAAATAGCCCCAGATTAATTAATGCCGATTCAACACCTGTACCATTAAGAGAACTTATAACTTTTTTATAAGATATAAAAGCTATTATCAAATTCAAAAACATTGCTGTAATGAATCGGGAAACAACTATATTAGTAGAATGTTCTATATCCAACCCATGTTTATTTAAATGATAAATTTGATATGGCTGTCCTCCAGCTGCAAAAGGTGTTATTGAAGAAAAAAATAATCCCATTACATTGTTATAAAATAAGGAAAAAAAATTTATTTTTCCTCCAAATTGCTTTATAATTATTGAATATCTAATAGAATCAACTATGTATCCCATAAAATATATAAAAAAAACTATAATAATATCATTTAAATTTATTCTTTGTATTTCTTTCAAAATATTTGTTTTATAAAAATTTTCAATAAATACTATAACAAATATCCCTATAATAATAGAGGAAATAACTCCTATTGCATTCTTATACTCTTTTTTCATAAATATCACCATATATTTTTTTCAATTTAATTCCAATATTTTTTAAATCTCTTTCAATCGCAACTTTTCTTCCATTATCTATCATTGCTTTCACATCTATCTTTTTATTTATTATCAGATCTATATTTTTTATAAAATCATCAAAAGTCCTTGATTTTAAACAATTTTTTTTATGAATCAACCAATTTTTATATACTGGAATATCTCTTATTATTAAAGGTGTTTGTGAAGCTAATGCTTCTAATACAACAATACCTTCATTTTCTTCATAACTTGGAAATAAAAAAAGCTTAGCTTCACAAAAAGCTGCTAATAATAATTCCTCCTCCACATATCCTGGAAATTTTAAATTTTTTAATTCTTGTTTTAATATCTTTCTTATTTTTTTAGGAATTATATTCATTTTAGCTCCCAACCATACAAAATCATATTGTGGAAGTGTCTTAGCTAATCTATGAAAATCTAAAATTCCTTTTCTTTCAAAAGGTAATCCCACCGATATTATTAATGGTTTCTTTATATTAAAATATTTTCTAAACTTTTCACCATTATAATTTTTACAATTAAATTTCTTTATATCAACACCGTTTGAAACAACCATAACTTTGTTTTTTATTCCATAAGATAAAATTAATTCTTTTGTATATTCTGACGGTGAAATTAATAAATCTGCTTTTGAATACATCTTAATAAGTCTTTTTTTTATAAAAGGTGCAAAAAGATTGCTAAACATAAAGCTATTCTTAAAATCTTCATAAGTTGTGTGTGTGTGAACTATTACCACTTTTTTATTTTTTTTTGACTCATCTAATATTCTCTCACTTAAAGGACCTATAGTGTTAATATGAGCTATATCATAGTAATCTTTAGGATTTAAAGTAAATTCAACCCCAGCTAATTTTAATGCTTCAATCTGATGTTCTAATGCTTTACCAACACCTGATTTTTTAAATAAGCTTTTACTTTCAGAATATAATAATATTTTCAAATTATTCCCTCCTATAAAAACTTTAAAGTACCATCTGCTCTTAATGTTGCAATATTAGATTTAAATAAATATTCTATTAATTCATTGTCTTTTTTATCAGAAATTCTAAACAATTCCCTAATCTCTTCTATTTTCAACTGAGATTTATTCAATGTATTTTTACCATATTTTTTTATCATAAAGTTTAACTTTTCTTCAAAAGATAATGGAGAAAGGAAATATCTTTCAAAATCTAAACGTTTTATCAAATTTTTCAATATTTTCAATCCAAACCCAGGGTTCGAGAGAACCAACTCATCCAGATTATTTTTTTCAATAATTATTAATTGTAAAGGAGTAGAAGTAAATACCGTTGCGGTTCTTTGAATATCTTTAAAACATGCTATTTCTCCTACTACTTCTTCATTTGATAAAATCGCCAACAATTTTTCGTTATTATAATTAAACTTAGAAATCCTTACATTTCCTGTTAATATCATAAAAGCCCAATCTCCTTCTTCTCCTTCGTAAAACAATACAGTATTTGATGGAATTAAATAACCACTTTTTAAATATGTAATAAGAGGTTTTGTTAATGGAGAATTTGTTATGATACTTTCAAAAACCATAAAAGAAAATAATTCTCTAATAAACGGATATTTTTCTTTTAATGTTTTTTCTAAATAATATTTTTTATCTGGAGATATTAAAATCATACATAAATATTTCCATATTTCTATTTCAGCTTGAAAATATATGTCAAACCTTCTATATTGTACTCTTTTGAATTCATTTAAAGATTCTTTTATCTTGCCACTATTAAATAACTTTCTTGCTTTAATATATATTTGAAATTGTTCGTCATTAATATGATGAAATATCTTTCTTCTTGTTATTTTTAAATATTTTTTTGATAATTCTGATTTTGTAAGATTTTTATCTACTATATTCTCTTTATTACTCTTAAATGCTCCATAAATTTTATTGTTTAAAGCTATAATCTTCAAAATATATTTTTTTATTAAATGAATAATTAAATTTGAGTTAGAAAGTAAAAATTTTTCTGATAATTCCTTTTCAATTAAAACAACTCTACTATTTTCAATAATTCTTATTGTTTCAAAAGATTTGGTGCCAGGAATTATAATTTCAGCACCAAATATTCCATTATTTTCTATTGAAGAATAGTTACAAAAAGTGGAAAATGTTTCTAATTTTCCTTCTTTTAATAATATTAATTCATTAACTATTTCTCCCTCATTAACAAGTATTATTTCAGGAGCATATAAAATTTCTTTCATATAATCACTTCCAATTTTATTTATCTAAAATGCAATATCCCATCTGGCCTTAATGTAGCTATTTTATAAGAAATAATTTTAGAAAAAAACTCATTTATATTTTTTAAAAATTCATTGTTTTTTAATTGAAATAAAAATTCTTCTGAAAATATACCTTTATTTATGTATATTTTCCGATAATCACAAAAATATGATTGACATAATAAATCACCTTTTTTTAATACTATTAATCCTATAGGATATTCATTTTCTTCTTGAATCACTTTTTCCTCTATGAATTTTATTTTTTCCATATGCCCACCCCATATTAAATTATACCTCAATAAATTAAGAAAATCAATTCAATTAAAAAAAGCGGGAATTCCCGCTTAGCCTTTAATTATTTTAATATAAAAGCTTCTGTGCCTTGGCCCATCAAATTCATAAAAATATATTCCCTGCCATGTTCCTAATAATATATTATTATTTTCAATTATTACACTTAATGATGGTCCTACTAATGTTGATTTTATATGAGAATCAGAGTTGCCTTCCATATGTGTAAAATAATCTTCAGAAGGTATCAACTTATTCAAAAACAAATCCATATCTTTCTTCACCGAAGGGTCTGCATTTTCATTAATAGTTATCCCCGCCGTTGTATGAGGTACAAAAATCACAGCTATTCCTTCATTTATTTTACTTTTCTTCACAAAATCACGAATAATGTGTGTAATATCTATTAATTCAGCTCTTCTTGAGGTATTGATAGAAAATTTTTCCAGCATTTCTCCACCCCTCATTTGAAAAATATATTAGTTACTATTGTATAACCATTTTCATCTTTGCTTATATGAACTTTAACATTTTTACCATCTATTTTGGTTTTTTTCTTAACATAATCTCTAATCATTTTTGAAACTTCATTTGCGTTAATATTAAAATTATATCTTTCAGCAATAGCAACACTTCCCATATTCCTTGATGAAAGGGTTGATATTTTTTCTCTTCTGTTACCAACTAAATTTTGCATTCTCTTCAGTGCAACATCTCTGCTGGCTTTCTTTTTACCAAAATTAAACCAACCCATTCAAATCACCTGCCACCAAACATCTTTTGAAAAAATCTCATGAATCCTTTTTTAGAATCATCTTTTAAAAGCGCGAAATCATTTTCTATTGGATTTTCCTTTCCAGCAATTCTTTGAGCAATGTTCATAAATATATTTGAAATTTTTGAATTATCTTCAAGTGTAATTGGAATCCCTTTATTTGTAGCAATAATTATTTCTTCACTATCAGGAACAACTCCTAATAATTCAACTGCTAATCCTGTTCTTATATCTTCAGGAGAAAGCATCTCATTTTTATTTATCATATGTAATTTTATTCTATTAACTATTAATGATATATTGTCTTCTTGAAATTTTTCATTTTCTAATAAACCGATAACTCTATCTGCATCACTTATTGCAGTTAATTCAGGAGTAGTAACTACTATCGCATGTTGAGCTGCTACTACTGCATTTTTAAATCCTCTTTCTATACCAGCTGGAGAATCCACAATAACATAATCAAAGTGTTTTGAAAGCTCACTGATAATAAATTTCATATCCTCCGGAGATATCATATCCTTATTTGCTATTTGAGATGACGCCAATAAATTTAATTTCTTTATTTGCTTATGTTTTACAACCGCTTCCAGTGGAGATTTTCCACCTTTTATTACATCTAATATAGTATAAACTATTCTATTTTCAAGTCCTAAAACTAAATCCAGGTTTTTAAGTCCTATATCAGCATCAATTAAACAAACATCATACCCCATTAAAGCTAATGATGCTCCAATATTTGCAGAAATAGTAGTTTTCCCTACTCCCCCCTTTCCAGAGGTGATTACAATAACTTTACTTTTTTTCATAAATGCCCCCTCCAAAACTGTATTTAAATTTCATTACATATTATACAACATTTTTTTTAAATATCAAAATTAAAAAACCAATTAAAGAATTGTTTTTTTTGGTTTTTAGTTTATTTTGTTTTTCAAATTATTTTTTAGGTAAGAAAAAAAAAGGTCGGTCTCAATGACCGACCTCTATGTTATTCTTCAATTGAAATAGCCTGTGTTGGACAGGAATCTGCTGCATCTTGTGCGCAAGGTAAATCTGTTTCTGCTGTTAAAACTTCAGCTTTTCCTTCATCGTTAATTTTAAATACATCTGGACATAAATTTTCACATACTCCACATCCAATACATGCATCTTGATCCACAAATACTTTCACCCTTAACACCTCCATTTATTAAAATAACCATTCCTATTATAACTCAAAATTCAGCATTATATATTAAAAGAATTTAACAAATTACATATTTTTTACTATTTCAACTATTTTATCTACTAATTCTAATCCAACCCTTCGCTGTGCTTCCTTAGTTGTTGCGCCAATATGTGGTGTTGCCACAACCATTGGGTGATTTAGTAATTTCATCTGAACTTCTGAAACTGGTGGTTCTGTTTCAAAAACATCTAAACCCGCTCCCAACACTTTACCATTTTCCAGATATTTTAATAATGCCTCTTCGTCTACTACACCGCCTCTTGCAGCATTTATAATAATAACATTATTTTTCATCACTTCAAATTCTTTGTCTGAAATCAAATGTCTTGTTTTTTCATTTAAAGGAACATGTAAAGTTATAACATCAGCATTTTTCAATAATTCTTCCATTGATACTTGCTTTACATTATGCTCTTTTTGAATTTCTTCTGGTATCTCAAAAACATCAAAAACAAGAACTTTCATATCAAAACCTGTGACTAATTTTCTTACTAATTTTCCAATATGTCCAAAACCTACAATACCAAGAGTTTTTCCTGTTAATTCAACCCCTTTTAATGTTTTCTTTTCCCATCTTTTTTCTCTTAAAGAAACTGTTCCAGTAACTATATGTCGATAAATAGATAACATATATCCAACAACCAATTCGGCAACCGATAAAGAATTTGCTCCTGGTGTATTTATAACCTTTATATTTTTTTCTTTTGCAGCTTCAAGATCTACATTATCCAAACCCATACCAGCCCTTGCTATTAATTTCAAATTTTTCCCATTTTCTATAATATCTTTTGTAACCTTCGTTGCGCTCCTAACTACTAAAACATCAAAATCCTTAACCTTTTCTTTTAATTCTTCAGCATCAAAATGTTCTATTGTTATTTTTACTTCAGGTAATAGGTCTTTTAACTTCGTTGTTGCCTCTTCTGCTAAAGGATCGTTAATATGTATCCACATATTATACACCTTCTTTCATAAAGACTTCTTGAGCCGCTCTTACACCTGAACCCAATTCAACATCAAATCCAAATTTTTTCAATGCCATTTCCAATGCACTAATCCCAACAATCACATCATACTTTGACATATATCCTAAGTGAGCTATTCTTATTATTTTTCCTTTCAAATGAGCCTGACCACCAGCAAATGTTACTCCTTCTTCATCTCTTAAATATTTTAATATTTTCCCACCATCAATATTTTCAGGAACTTTTATTGAGGTTAATACATTGCCTGGATTTTTTGCAAATAATTCTAATCCCATTGCCTGCACAGCTGCTCTTGTAGCATCTGCCATTATTCTATGTCTTTCCCAAACATTTTCAATACCTTCTTCTTCAATCATTTGAACAGATTTTGCCAGTTGATATACTAAATTAACAGGTGGTGTATACGGTGAATCAGGATATTTTTTCTTATATGCTTTTAAATCAAAATAATAGTGATGATTTTTATTTTCATCAATAATCTTCCATGCTTTTTCACTTACGCTAATTAAAGCTATTCCAGGAGGCATCATAAAACCTTTTTGAACACCTGTTACTACAATATCTAACCCCCAAGAATCCATTTCTAATGGCTGAGCTAACATTCCACTAATAGCATCAACTGCAATAATAGTGTCTTTATTTTTTACTATTTCAGCTATTTCCTTTACCGGATGAACTGTACCTGTCGATGTTTCACTTAATGTTGTAAATACAACTTTTGTATCAGGATTTTCATCCAATAATTCTTTTATTGTTTCAGGTCTAACATAATCTCCCCACTCTAAATCTACAACTATTGGTTCAATACCATAAGCATTACAAATTTCCAACCATCTTTCTCCAAATTTACCTGCTACAACAACAATAGCTTTATCTCCTGGATTTAAAGTATTGGCAACTGCTGTTTCCATTGCCCCCGTACCTGAAGAAGATAATATAAATACGGGATTTTCTGTTCTAAAAATATATTTAGCCCCTTCTAAAGCAATTTTTTGAATTTCTAAATATTGTGGAGTTCTATGATGTATTGTATCTTTAGCTCCTTCTAAAAGCAGATCAATAGGAACAGGTGTTGGACCTGGGGCTAATAAATAATTTTTTCTTATCATCTTTGCCATGTTTAAACCTCCCTTGAAATTTTGGTATCCTATATTTGATATTCTCTCAATGATTATACCATACTTATTTATTTTTTTAAAAACCTCTCAAAAGTTAAAAAAATTCAAAATTCTTCAAAAAATGAAAAATTTTTCATTATATTTATGTTTTTCTTAATTTTATTATTATAGTATAATATTTAATATAAAATCAAATCATATTATGGAGGTGGGAAAATGGAAATTTTATCCAAAATAGAAAAATTAAATTTTACTTCAGAAAATAGTGCTATATTATGTGTTGATTGTCAGAATGGATTTACATTAAGGTGTCCAAAAGAACTTCCAGTTGATGGAACAAATGAAATTTGGATTAAATCTATCAATGATTTTTTAGAAAGCGCTAAAAAATCTGGATATTTAATTATTACAAGCAAAGATGATCATCCAGAAAATCATAGTTCTTTTCAAACATGGCCACCACACTGTGTAAAAGGAACATACGGAAATAAACTTTTTATAAAAACATATGATTTTATTGTAAAAAAAGGAATTACCAAAAATACTGATAGCTATTCTGCTTTTTTTGAAGATTTTAAATCAAAAAACGACAATGGATTAGAAGAATATTTAAATAAAAATAAAATTAAAAAATTAATAATTTTTGGTTTAGCCGGAGATGTTTGTGTACTAGAAACTATAAAAACAGCTATAAATAAAGAATTTGATATTTTAGTCATAAATGATTTTATAAAATCAGTTAACAAGAAATCAATGAAAGACATATTGAAATCAGAAAAATTAAATGATAAAGTAAAAATTATTTGATTTTTAGTTGTTTAAAATAAAATATTATAAAGTGATTATTAAAATAATAAAAATACCACTTGACTTTTTTGAAGTTAAGTGGTATTATTTAATTACAATAAAATTTTGCCGAGGAAGGTGAAAATATGAAAAAAAATAATCGATTAACACATTGTCCAGTTTGTGGTGGAGAGTTGGTTATATCGGAATTTAAATGTCCTGAGTGTGATGTTACTATTAGAGGAAGTTTTTATTTAGATGATTTTGCTAAACTTTCTGATGAACAATTATATTTTTTAAAAATTTTTATTAAAAATAGAGGCAATCTTTCTGATGTACAAAAAGAAATAGGCATATCATATCCAACTGCTAAAGCCCGTTTAGAAGGAGTTGTTAGAGCTATGGGATTTGCAGAAGAGAAGCCTAAAATAAATACTTTAAAAATATTAGAAAAAATTGAAAAAGGAGAATTAACTCCTGAGGAAGCAAAAGAAATTTTACGAGGGGGGAAGGTGGAAAAATGAATGGCATTTTAACTCCAGAAACTAAAGTTGAAGGAATCTGTTTTAATGGTGTTGGAATAGATTTAGATATATCAACAGGGAAAGAGACTTTTTTTGAATATGATAATTTCCCAGAAAATATAGAAATAGAAAATTATGTGAAAAACGGAATATGGCATTTAAATTTTAAACAAAAATCTGATTCTTTTCTAACAAAAATATTTGGTTTTTCATTTAATTCAGGATTTTCTGGTAATGCTAATTTAAGAGTGGATAAAAATATTTTTAGCTTTGACATTAATAATGTAAGCGGTGATATATCATTAAATAAGTTAGAACTTGAAAAATTTAAAGTAAAAACTGTTTCTGGAGACATTAATATATATAATTCAAAAATAAAATATTTAGAATTTTTTAGTACAAGCGGTGATTTAAGTTCTTCTAATTCTATTTTTTATTCTGTTGATATCAAAAATGTTTCCGGAGATTGTAATATAGATTATCTTGATAGTAAATTTAAAAACGTTTTTATTAAAACCGTTTCTGGAGATACGGAAATCTATATCTCTGGAAATGATATAGTTTTTATAAAAAAAGGCGCTTCTCCTTCAGGCAAAATCCATTCCAATATCCCTTTAAAATTTGATATTAATTCCCATAATATTCCTTCAAGATTTATCGATTTTAAAGGTGTAAGTGGTGATTTAATAATTAAATTAAAAGAGCAAATTAGTAAGCAGGATAACTTTTCAAATAAGAATACGAAAGAAAATGAAAATAAATTATCCACTAATGAATTACTCACTGCAGAAGAAAGAAAAATTTTAGAGTTATATAAAGCTGAAAAAATAAGTAAAGATTTCGCATTGGAATTATTAAAAAATATAGGCTATACAGAAAAAGATGCCGAAATTTTTCTAAATGAAAATATTGGAGGGATATAATGAAAAAATTTTTATTTTTCTCTATATTTATGTTTTTAAATATATTTATATTCTCAGCTAATTATTATGTTGAAGTAAAATTATTAGAAAAGGAAAAGGCTATTTTAGGGAAATTAAGAGTAGATTTAGAAAATACAGAAAAGCCATATTTCGCATTATTTCCAAATCTTGAAAGTCATGAAAATCCCTATTTAAATGCTTTGTTTGAAGATTATAAAAAAACAAAAATAGAAATATTAGAAGTAACGGATAAAAATAGAAACTATTTAGATTACTCTATTGTGAATTATAAATCAAAGAAATTCAGAAATTATCAGATAAAAAATGCTATATTAAATGTAAATACTGATGAAAAAACTATTATAATAAAATTTAAAACTTACTTTCTTTCAAAAAATTTCCCTGATAATGTAGCATTTGATGATATATTTATATGGAGATTTGGATGGTATCCTGTATTAATAGGTGAAAATTCTGATTATGCATTACCACATCACACTATTTCATTAAAAATAAATAACAATTCTAATTTTTACCCTGTTATTTCTGGAAAATTTAAAAATGGCATTTATTATTCTGAAGGGAAATATGTTTCAATGCCACTTGTATTTGTTAATAAAAAAATATATACGAATTTTACTTTAAACAGTAAAAATTATAAAATAAATATATGGTTTAGAAAAGGTCAAGAACAAAGAGCCGCTATAATGGCTACACATATAATAAAGGCTTTAGAAATACATACAAAAAATTTTGGAAAATTAAAATATTCCACTATAAATGTATTTCAAGATCCATATCCAGGAATTTATGGAATGGCTGCAGATGGTATGTTCTTGTTAGGTGATGGATTTTTTACCACGGCTGATCTAGTTTTACCGGGATTATTGGAACCTTTAACTTTTTATGTTGTTTCTCATGAATTAGCTCATATGTGGTTTGGTATTGGTGTTGGAGTTGATTTTATTAAAAATAACTTCATGAGTGAGTCTTTAGCAGATTATTCTGCACATATTTCGATGTATGAAAAATATGGTGATGACAGATTATACAATTCATATTTACCAGATATATTAACCGATACTTTTTCTGAAATACTACCGAAAAATTTCTCAGAATTAGATCAAAATGCCATCTTTTCCATAGGTTATTATAACATTGAAAATGCTATCGCAGATGATGCTGACAAAATTCCAGGAAATTTTTCATCCTATATATATTATAATAAAGGTAAAAGAGCTTTATTTTCAATAGAAGATTATCTAGGTAGAAAAAATTTTATAAAAATTCTCTCAGAGTATTATATGACATATAAAGAAAAGACTGTCAATGAAGATGAGTTTATTGCATTTCTATCAAAAAATATAAGTAAAGATATTCTATATGACCTTTTTAAAAATCCAAAAAAATTTGATGCTTTTATAAAACAAAAAAATGATAAAATCATTGTTGATTTAAATAATATGAAAATACCAACAAAAATCAGAGTTGTTACAAAAAATGCAACAAAGATTTTTACCACTATAAAAAATGTTGAATTTGAAAAAAAAGATATTATTTCAATTGATATAGACCCTGATATGCATACATTTGATGTTGAAAGGCATAATAATCATTATCCTATTCTTATTGATTCTTTTGGAACACAGAATGTTTCAAAATATGATGCTTACAAAATAAAAATCAAAACAAAAAGCGACGATTTATCAAATAGAACTCATATGTTTTTATCTTTTGAAAAATATCCTTACTATAGTTTAGGAATAGGTAGCTTCTATTCCGTAAATTATTCAGAAGAAACACAAAAATTAATATTAACAGATTCGGGTATTTCTTCAAATTTTGATTTTAAACCAAATCCATGGACAACTTTAAATTTAGGATATTCAAAAAGTTTATATACATCATTTCAAAATTTATATGGAGAAATATCATATTCTATACCTGAAAAAATTGATATTGGTAGCTTTTCAAAATCTATTTTTTCTACATCACAAATCATATTAAAAGGAAATTTATATGATTTTGATAACTTTTATATTAGCCCAACTATAGTCTATTCAAACCTTTATAATCTCGGAATTCATATTTCAGGAAGTTATTATTTTATAAATAATAACAATTTTTATAATAATGCTTATATACTAAATGGTGCATATTTTTTTGATAACTATTTTCCATTTTTTAATTCATTGAGTTTTGAATTTAAATATGCTGATAGTAAATTATTTAATCCGCTTTATGATAAAATACCTTTAACAAAAGATTCAGAAAATTTATTATTAACTTTCAAAGATTATGCAAAAGAAATTTATGGTTCTAATCTGGAAATATTTAATTCTTCTATTCTAATTGAAAATAGAACAAATATCTACAATTTATTTTCTATTGGAAATATAAATTATTCCTTAAATGCATTTTATAAAAGAATAGATTCAGAAAATTTATATGGTTTATCTTTTGTAATGTCACCAAAAATTTATTTTATAACAGATGAAATTATCCCTATTAACTTTGAATTTAATTACTACAATTTACCTTCTAAAAACTCAAATGCTTTTACATTTTCTTTTACTACATATTTAAATACAACCATAAGAAATATTGTTAAATAAAATAATAGCCAATCCATATGGATTGGCTATTATTTATCCTATTTAAATTCATCTATTTTTTCATTTAATAATATTTTTGCTATTCTCATCGACGCTCTTCCATCACCAAATGGATTCTTTGCTTTTGACATATTTAGATAAAAAGATTCATCGAATATTAATCTATTCATGCATTCTAAAACTTTTTCTTTATCTGTTCCTATTAATTTTGCAGTACCTGCTGAAATTGCTTCCGGTCTTTCTGTGGTTTCCCTTAAAACTAATGTAGGTTTTCCAAGCGCCGGTGCTTCTTCCTGTATTCCACCAGAATCTGTCATTATAAAATACGAACCGGACATTAAAGCTGTAAATTCAAGATATTCCACTGGATCTATTAAGATTGCATTTTCTACGCCTTTTAATATCGGAAATACAACATCTCTTACAGCAGGATTTAAATGCACAGGAAATACTAAATATATATCTTCATTTTTTAACAAAAATTCTTTTATCGCATTCATAACATTACTCATTGGTTCTCCCCAATTTTCTCTTCTATGCATGGTCATTAATATATATTTTTTCTTGTTTAATTGATATTTTTCTAATATATTATCTATCTTATTTTTATTCTTTTCTATTACCCATAATAACGCATCTATTACCGTATTTCCTGTTATATATATTTTTTCTTCACGAATTCCCTCTTTCAATAGGTTTTCCTTTGATTTTTGCGTTGGTGGAAAGTGCAATGAACTTATTACACCGGTGAGTCTTCTATTTATCTCTTCCGGAAATGGGTTATATATATTATCCGTCCTCAATCCTGCTTCAACATGACCAACTGGAATCTTATAATAAAAAGATATTAAAGCTCCAATAAACGTAGATGTGGTATCTCCTTGAACAAGGATATAATCAAATTTTTCGTTCTTAAAAACATAATCCATTTTATTTATTAAATTTCCTGTCAATTCTGATAATGTTTGTCTATGAGTCATAACATTTAAATCATAATCAGGTATTATTTCAAATAATTCTAAAACCTGATCAAGCATTTCTCTGTGTTGAGCAGTAGCTATTATTTTTGCATCAATTCCATATTTTCGCAATGTATGATAAACTGGAGCCATTTTTATTGCTTCTGGCCTTGTTCCAAAAATCAATCCTACTTTCATAATTCACTCTCCTTTGCATTTTTTCCATAAACTTTTATTTCCTTTTCTTTCAAGATAAACTAATCCTTCTTCTCTTAATTGATTTAATATTTTTCTAAGTTTGTGCTCTGATACATTATCAAATTTTTTTTCAAATATGAAAATTTAAATGATTCTGGAAATTCATTTTTTATTTTATTTTTTATTTCAAGATATATATCTTCCTTTTTTTGTGAAGGTTTATAATCTTCCATAATCTCTGCAATTTTAAAATGAGGAACATCCTCTTTATGTGATTTTAATGCTTCAAAATATCTATATGTCCATTCATTAGCTAATTTTCTATTACCCGCAAACACAATAGTAAGATCGCTATGATATGCATAAAGTTCCGCTATTGCTTTTAACATATAAGATGAACTATAATACTTAATTTTATTTTCATTTAAAAAATCAGAATAATTTTCTTCAATTACAAGTGCAGAATTTTTATAAGCTTTTAAATTAACTAAATGTTGATGAAAATTTGCCATTTGCGAAAATTCATGTATAACATTTTCAAAAGTTTTCCTTTCAACTACTCCTAATATTTCCCCGTTATCTTCAAGGGCGTAATCTCCTATTGGCAATTTTCTTTTTGAAATAATAGCTTTTGGAAATTTCCACGGATATCTTTCATTTGAATCTATAATAATATTCAATGTATCGTGATAATATGTTGTTAGTTTCACTTTTGGTTTGTTTTGTTTTAATCCCTGCTCTGTTCTCCAGAAAATTTGCTCATATTCACCTTCTTTCGTTTTATACTTTTTCTTTAAAAATAAAAAATCACATCTTTTTCTCATTTCTCTATCAAGGGCCATTACCAACCTTTTCCCAAGACGTTTTAAATATAATATTGGAACTTTTTCTATTATATTTTCTTTTTTTAAAATAAAATTTTCTTTTTCACGTACACAGAAAATATGCCCTTTTTGACCCGGCCATTTTTCCTGTACTCTTAAAGATAAAAGTATCTTGTTCCCCTGAATAATGGTTAATCTATATGGGAATCTTTTATTTTCTATTTTTTCTAATATAAAAAAAGTTTTTTTATTCATTTTCTCACCTACTTACACGCTACCGCGGGTATTGGTTTAAAAATTTTTGATTTTAATTAAAAAAACTTTTGAGCTATAGCTCGCTTGCAGCGGACTATATGATTTTTATTTATATTTTAAAAAGATATTTCATAATTTATCATATATTCAATTATATTAGAATTACTGAGTTTCATATTAAACAAAAGATTATTTAATTTGAGATCTAATGTTGTATAATAAATCTCATTTATATTCCCATAAGGTCCTTCCCACGTTTCAATATTTCCTTTTAACGTTTTATCAAAATAAGATGTACTCAAATTTATTTCACCTTGAACCACTTTTTCAAATATAAGTTTTATATTAAATTTATTTTTTATATATTCTATGGAAAATAATTGACTTTCTATTCCACTTCCATAATCATAACCCATTGGAATATCATATATTTTATTATTTTCTATATATCGCCCCGTAAATTTTAATAACTCCTGCCATCTATTATACATCCATGAATATATCTTATAATCTTCTATTTTTGTATTTAAATAACCATTAAATACTTTAAATACATATTGAAATCCATATCCCCATGCAAAAGCTGTTGGTTTATAATCTTCAGCACCGGATTCTGTAAGAGGTACAACAAAATCATCCATTGCTATTTCACCGTATAATTTAATCCCTTTTAAAGGAATAATTTCACCATCTATTGCCAACATCGCGTTTGAATAACCTTCACCATATGTGTTATGAAGAACATTCATAAAATTCAGGTCAACTAAGTCCGGAAACTTTCCACCTATTAAATTTAATTCATTGAAAGATATTCTTAAAAAATCTGTTGGTCTTAAGTCTAATCTATGAATTAATAGTGTTTTATATGGTTCATAATATCCCATATTTATACTTCTTCTATCAGAATTTCCATCTATCTGCATCTTTTGTATTTCTTTTTCTTCGTCTGTCAAATAAGAATTAAAAGCATATGCTCCAAAGTATATGCCCATATCTCCAAAAAGAAAATCTGTGGTAAATCCACCTGTTATTCCATCAACATATGGTAAAGAGTCTGATAAAAACACGCCTCTTTCTAATAATGACCAATCTGTTTTATATCTTCCAATTATAAACCAGAAAGAATTTATTTTTTTCCCAAAATATATCTGAAAATTTAGCTGATAATTAGTTGTAAAAGAAAATTTAAACGAATAGTCTTTATTTTTTATTTGAAATAGCGGTATTAATTCATATTTATTAGTATAATAATATGGAATATTTATTTTTATTTCGTTTTTTGATTTATCTGGATATGGAGTTATGGAGGTTTCTAAAACTTCTCCATTTAAAAGTTTATCATATATAAATATTTTATATTCTATATCATTTTCAAAATAAAAAGGAAAAACTGTCGACATTAACATTAAAAATATTAACACAAACAAATACTTTTTCATAATTCACCTCTTCCATAAAACGTTCAATATTATCATTGAATTTTAATAGGAATTATTAAAAACACTGAATAGTTTTCAAATTTCTGCTTATCGTATCTTAAATTTATATATTTAAGTTCCACATTTATATTATTGAAGAATCTGATATACATTTTAATTTTTTCATTAAAGAAATCATTACCAAAGGAAATTCCAGAATCCTGTTCATACAACATCAAAAAATTTCTATTTGATATATATGTTTGAAAACTTTGAACTTTGGAATTTTCATCATATTTAAATCCAAGTGGATAATCGTAAAAATATCTTGCTCCAGGTTCGTTTATTATTTCCAATGAACGATTATATAATCTGTTATATGGAATCTCATCTTCATATATTCCATTATCAACAAAATAATTTTCATATAACATTGAAAAGTATGTATCTTTGTGTATTTTAAATAATATTTCCGCACCATAACCATAGCTATTTTTATCTTTAAATGTATTGTAAGTATCCTGAACGTATAATCTGAAATTTTTATATTGCAATAATGCATCTATAGATATTAATCCATTTTTTGCATCTATTAAAGATTTTGATCCTCCATACAAATTCAAAGATGTTACTCCTATATTTATTTTATCAAAATTAAAATCTACTCTATTTGTTAATATTTCTCTAAAAGCATCAGTTGCATCTGTAGAAAATTGTTTTTCATATTCTTCTTCAGTTAGCATTGGTTGCATTGAAATTAATATTGTATTGAATGTTATTCCTTTAAATCTGTATTTGTAGTTTATATTTTCATAATATTTTGTTGCATCTGAAAGAATTAATGAATTTTTTAATGGTCCAAGAGATATTCTGGTTCTTCCTAAAATAAAACTCCAGTTATTATTTTTTAAGCTTAAATAGCTCAACGACGGCGTATCTAGTGTATCTCTTTTAATTAATTCAAAATTGTTATATATATCCAAAAAAGTCAAGTTTTTATATTTAAAATATGCACTATTTCCTTCTTTGAAATCAACTATAAATCTTGCATATAGATTATCATTATGATAAAATTCAAAACCAAAATTCATCCATGAATAAAATTCATTGTATAGATCACTAAAAAAAATCTTATCTTTTTCTAAGGTATAATATCCTCCACCATTAAATAGCACATTATTTTCCAATCTTTTTTCGAAACCAAACGGAAATTCAAATAATATATTAGATTTATAATTGTTATCTTCAATAAAAAACAAAGGAATTCCGGTATATAATATACCGGAATTTATATTTTTCGAACGTTGATAATAAAAGTCTATTGAATCTGGAAATAATAATTTTGCTGATGAAAAATTATAAACTGTTATTATTATAAATAATAGAAAAAATAATTTATTTTTCATATTATTTTCTCCCCGATAACCATTTTTTTCTTTTATTTAAATATATATTTCTAATTTCAGTTAAAATATTCTGATATTCTTTATCTTTAAAGTTCTGATAGGAATGGTCAAATGCTTTCCACTGATCATATACATACATTAATGTTATTTCTGCATATATTCCTTTTGATAAATAAATTCTATTACCCCATGGTTTTGTACTGGCAAGGACAAATTGCATATGGTGAATATATCCTATATCAAGATTAATTTTTCTTTTTCCATCAAAAGCATACTCTAATTCTATAGAATTAGTTATTGTTTTAGCATCTGCTAAAAATCCAGGCGAATATAAGTTTTTAAAACTTATCATCCTGGCTTTTATCTTTACATTTTGCCCCATTTCCAGATTATAATAATATGTATATTTTTGAAAATCTAATTCATCAGAAATATAATCTATTTCACCAAAATGTTTTTTTAATTTTTCCAATACATTTTCATGATATAACCAATAATCCGTATCTCCTGCTGAAAAAAAATGTATTACATAATTCACCCTATCTATATCTTTAATTTTCCCCATTTTCAATCACCACCTCAAAAGATTTTAATTTCACTTTATATATTTTTTCAAAAGTCTTTATTATAACCGTTCCGGAATTATTTGTAATTATTATTTTTTCATTTTTTCCAAGATTTATATTCCTTTTATTCTGGGGTTTAAGTTTTTCTCCGTTGATAAAAATAACTTCATTACTTTTATTTTCGATTTCTATAGGTAACTTTTTTGTAGATGCTACCATTATTAAATCTGAAGAATTATTTAATATGTTAATTATGAAAAACGAAGATATCAATATTAAAATTGATGCAATTAATATATAAATTCTATACTGATTCATTCCAATCCTCCACTAATTTTAACAAAAAATCTTTTTCATCATTGATATTATCATCCAGTTTATACATTTTTATTTTATTCAAAATTTCCCCAACTTTTTTACCCTTTATGCCTAATTTTATTATATCATTTCCTGTAATGTTTAATTTGAAATCTTTTATCTTTAATAGAAACTTTTTATATTTTTCTGTTGTTTGTAAATCAATATATCCCGACAAAACAATTAACAATTCATTATCAAATGAATCTGTTAATTTATAAAAATCTGAGAATAATGAATCTGGATTTATTTTTTTTAGTTCTTTTTGTAGTTTTTCAAATTTTTCTATATTATTAATAAACTTTTTTGGTAATCCATAACGATTAAATACATATGATTTTGCATCATTACTTTCATTAATAAGATAAGAATATAAAAATAAATGAAAAATTTTTACGCTTTTTATATATTGCAATGCATTTTCTTTTAACCAATTGTAGAAAATTAATACTCTTTTAAAAATTTTTATTTTTTTTTCATTGTATTTTGTATATAAAAATAGATGATCTAATATTTCTAATCTCCCCATTTCTTTGAGAGAATCTATTATATTCCTTTCATTTAAAATTTTTTCAAATTCTTCTCTTAATCTCATTCCAGTAACTTTTTCAATATAATTGTTTTCTACTGTGGTTTTTAGTAATTCATATGTTCTATTTTCAATTATAAAATTAAAACGATTTTTAAATCTTATAGCCCTTAAAATTCTTGTTGGATCTTCTATAAAACTTAAGTTATATAATACCCTAATAATACCTTTATCTAAATCTTTCTTGCATCCAAAAAAATCAAGTAAAACACCAAATTCTTCACTATTTAATTTTATAGCCATAGCATTTATTGAAAAATCTCTTCTATATAAATCTTTTTTAATTGTACTTAATTCTACTTTTGGCAAATCTGCTGGTTTTTCATAATACTCAGTTCTGGCTGTAGCAATATCTATTCTAAATCCATCCTTAAAAAACAATGAACCTGTATGAAATTCACTATGTTCAACAAATGTTGCCCTTAAATTTTTTGATGCATATTTTGAGTATTTTAATCCATCGCCTTCGACCACTATATCTATATCAAAATTCTTTTTACCCAATAACAAATCCCTGACAAATCCACCAACAACATAAACTGGCATATTCAATTCACTTCCATATGCACCTAATAACCTTAAAAGATTCATATATTTTGAAGGAATATATTTTAGCATCTTCTTTAATATATTATATTTATGAACTTCTTCATTATATTCAATAATTATATTAGGCTTTGATTTATGAAATACTTTTCCTTTAATCAAATCAGACCTTGTTATTATTCCCATTAACATATTATTCTTATCTATAACTAATAATCGTCCTATTCCATTTTCAAGCATTTTATATCTTATTTCTTCAATTGGTGTTTCAGGCAAAACTGATACAACATTTTTCGTTATTATTTCCTTTACAGGAAATTTAGATAGTCCATGATTTATAGCTTTTTCAATATCTTTTTTGGTTATTATACCTATTAATTCATTTTTTTCAATTACAGGTAAACCATTGTGTCCTGTTTGAATCATTATTCTATATACTTTTTCAATAGCTTCATTTGATAAAACAGTCCTTACTGGTGAGGACATTATATCTCTGGCTTTAATAGCAGGAATATAGTTTTCTCTAATTTCATTGATTATTATATCAAAAGCTTTATCCATACTCTTTTCTTTCAAATCAAATACTATCATATTATTTTTTACTTCAGGATTGAATTTTTTAAATATATTTATATCACATTCAAAAGTATAAAAAAATATATATGCTTTTATTATTTCAGAAAGTTCAAGTACTATTAGAATATCTGATGGATATTTTTCATGCAATATTCTTCCATACTTTTTTATTTCTATGATTTTATTTTCTATATATGTAAAATTTACTTTTAAATAGCCTATTTTTATTTTTTTTATGTTTTTTTCCAAAATTTGTGGTATATCCATACAATCACTCACTTTTTATTTTTTATTAGAACATTTTTAATCTTTTCAACATCTAAATAATATGATTAAAAAAAGAACATTAAAATTTTTATCTTTAAATGCAAAATAAAAAATCTAAGTGTAAAATATGGTTATAATTTCTCAGGAGTGGTAAAAATGATAAATATGAAAATTAATCCTGATAATATTAATCCCATACTTGGTTATAAATTAGACCCAGGAGAACCGGGAATAGCCTCGGGAGCTCCTGCTTCAATGAGTATTATACGTGTTTTATCTCAAGAAACTGGCAATTTAATGGCATTTAAAAAAGAAGCCATTCAAAACGGAGGATATGTCATATACAGCAAAATATCTCTTGATATTCAAAAAAGAGGTGCTTTCCTCGCCGCCGTTGCTGGAAAAACACAGGTAATGATTGCATATAAAAACAAAATGGACAATAGTCCAAAAAATGACGATAATATAATCGAAAATAATCCAAATAAATTAGATAATAAAAAGGATGATAAGATAAAAAGGCTGGAAGAATTAATCAATAATCTTAAAAATTATATAAAAACAGAAACCGACCCTGATATAAAATCAGAATTGGAAAATAAAATAAAAACACTTGAAAATAAGTTATTAATGTTAAAGCTGGGTAATGCTATTTCAAATCAAAATGATGAAATCCTCGGAATGATTTTTACAGCTTATTTTTAATTATTTTTTCTGTAATTCTTAATCATTCTTTTTTTGCAAATTATTAAAATGTTCTTCTAATTTATCTAAATCTATGAGTTTTTCTTTGTAGATTGATTCTTCTTTTGGGTGCGATGGTCTTTCTTTTACCTTTTCCATTGCTTTTAAAACTTCTGATAAAACTTCTGCTCTTATTTGAAATGTATATGTTTCAAGTTCAGAAAATATCCTTCCTTTTTCTGTAACTACGTATTTAGGGTGTAAATGGTTTAGAGCTAAAGCTATAACATCTGCCCTACAACGATCACAAATACACATATCAACATTTGGCATGCTAAACATTTCATTGGTTATATCTTCAACTAAATGCTCTAAAACATTAAAAATATGGTATTTTTCTATAATCATATCATCCACCTTCCTTTATGTAAATAGATATTTTTATATCACCATAATTATACTCCTTATCCAATATTAAATCACCATATGTTTTTTTCAACTTTTCCCTTTTAGAATGTTCTACTATTATTAATGTGTTTTCATTATATATATATTTATTTTCACTTATTTTTTCCAGAGCTTCATCTGCAATTCCCATTTGAAATGGTGGATCTAAAAATATTAGATCGTATTTTTCTGTTAACTTTTTCAAAGCTTTTCGAAAATCTGAACATATTAATTTTAGTTTATTATTTATTTTTAAAATTTTCGAATTCTTTATTATGGTCGAACATGCTTTTCGTGATGTTTCAATTATAGTTACTTTTTCAGCTCCAGAACTAATAAATTCAAAAGAAACTACCCCAGATCCTCCAAATATCTCCAGTGTATTCATATCTTTTACATCTATTATATTCATTAAAGCTCTTCTTACATTCGCAGGAGTATATCTTGTTCTTTTGTCAGGAACAATATTTATTTTTCTACCTTTTAATATTCCATTTTCTATTGACAACATCTTTATTTATGCCTCCAGCATCCTTAATTTTTTCCCATAACGTCTATATATTTCATATTTTAGAGTTTTATATTTTTTTAGTTCAGGATCTTCTTTTAATATTTCTAATGCATCCTTTCTTGCTTTTTCTATTAATTCTGTATCTTTCAATATGTCTAAAAATCTAAAATCTGGTAATCCGTGTTGTTCTGTCCCAAAAAATTTTCCAGGTCCTCTCCATTTTAAATCAATCTCCGACACTTCAAAACCATTCGTTGTATTAGCAAATAATCTCAGTTTTTCTTTTGTCTCAGCAGATACATTTTGACTCATAATCAAAAAACAATATGCCTGTTTTTTGCTTCTTCCCACTCTACCTCTTAATTGATGTAATTGAGATAAACCAAATCTATCAGCATGTTCAATTACCATAATTGTTGCATCTGGTATATCCATTCCCACTTCTATTACAGTGGTTGATACTAATATTCTAAATTCTTTATTTATAAATTTCTCCATAATATCATTTTTTTCCAGAGGTGTCATTTTTCCATGTAACAATCCAACTCCATATTCTCTAAATCTCTCTTTCAATATATCATACATTTCAGTAGCAGCTTTCAATTCCATTACTTCAGATTCATCAATTAAAGGATATACGAAAAAAGCTTGATTTCCTGACTCTAATTCTTTATCTATAAATTTATAAATTTCATTTACTTTGTTTTCTTTTAGTAATAATGTTTTTATCTTTTTTCTTCCCGCAGGCATTTCAGTAATTATAGAAACATCCAGATCACCATATAATGTCATTGCCAGAGTTCGGGGAATTGGAGTTGCTGTCATGAATAAAATATCTGGCATTTTACCTTTGCTTATCAAAGCCAATCTCTGCTTCACTCCAAACCTGTGTTGTTCATCTATTACGACTAACCCCAATTTTTTAAATTCTACATCATCCTGTATTAAAGCATGGGTGCCTATTAATATATCTATTTTATTCTTTATCAAATTTTCTTTTATTTCTATTTTTTTAGATTTTTTTGTTTCTCCCAATAGTATTTCCACATTAATTCCAAACTTTTCAAAATCCTTTTTTAACCTTTTATACTGTTGTTTAGCCAAAACCGATGTTGGAACCATTACTGCTCCTTGAAATCCACTTTCAAAATTATCAATCAAAGCTAATTCAGACACTACAGTTTTTCCAGAACCAACATCTCCCTGAAGTAGTCGGTTCATAGGCACATCTTTTTTCATATCTTCTCTAATCTCTTCAAAAACCTTAATTTGTGAATTGGTCAATTTAAATGGTAAGGATTCCATAAATTTTTTTGATAATTCACCATTTATTTTTTTTGAAAAACCTTTCTTTAATTGGATTTTTAGTTTTTGAATTAATACTGATAATTCAAATAAAAATATTTCTTCATATCTAAGTGTATCTTTTGCTTTTTTGAGATGATAAAAACTTTTTGGAAAATGTATTCCCTTTATTCTTGATGGAAAATTTAAAAATTTATATTTTTTTAATAATTTTTCAGGTATAAACTCTTTCACATTATTAGCATATTGAATAGTTTCTGAAAAAATATTTCTCATAGTATTTTGATATAATCCTTTTTTTAACGGGTATATTGGCATGATTCCCGTTTTTATTTCATCAATAGAAGTTATAACTTGAAAATCAGGGTTTTTCATCTGTTTTCTTCCAAAATCAATCTCTAGCGTACCATAAACTGCAACTTTCATTCCTATATTTAAAAATTTTTTTATATATTCTTGATTAAACCACGTTAATATTATAATAGAATTATTTTTATCTTCTAAAACATAAGAAAGTATTCTTAATGTTCCAACTTTTTTTTCTTCATAATTTACTATATTTCCAACAATTAAACAATTTTGTCCATGGTAACAATCTAATATACTCTTTATTTCTCTTCTGTCTTCATATTCTCTTGGAAAAAAATAAAACGTATCTTCAATATTATTAATCCCTAATTCTCTCATTAACGTAGCTCTTTTTTTCCCTACTCCTTTTATAAATTTGATATCTGTTTTCAATGGCAATTCTTTATGAAGAGCAGCAGGAGTATCAATTAAATATATATTCTTTAATTTTTCAATTAAATTAAACCCTTCTTTTATTCTTCTAATTCTTCTCTCTTCTGATAATTTATTTATGGGTTTGTAATATGCTAAAAATGAGCCTATTTTCTCTTTTAGGCCCTTTTCTTTTTCTATAATATTTATATTATTTTCACAAAATCTGTATATTTCCGGGAAAAAAGTATTCCACGAAATTTCTTTATTCAATCCTCTTTTTAAGTATTTTTCGAGTTCTTTAAAAAAATCCTCAAGAAACATTATAAAGGATTTTCCTCCCCATAAACACCCAATCCAAAAACCTCTGGACCACTATGACATGCAACTGTTGGCCAGATTCTCCCCTCAATTAATTCATATTTATAATTTAATTTTTCAAATTTTTCCATAAACATATTAAAAACTTTATTTTCCTGTTCTAAATTTGACTCAAATCCATGCACTTTATAAATTTTTATATTATATGGTCTTTCTTTTATAAATTCAAAGGCATTATCAGCCATCACTTTGAAAACTTTATTTATTCCTCTTACTTTTGTTAAAGGGGTTATTTCCCCATCCTCAACTGTTAATACAGGCAAAATTTTCAATAGTGTACCAGCCATACCTGCTGCTTTTCCTATTCTTCCATTTTTTATAAGATATTTTAGAGTTGGAACTGAAAATTCCATAAAAGTGTTATTAATAATTTTTGGTATTAAATCTTCAATTTTTTCAGAAGGAATTTTTTCATCTACTAATAATTCAACAATTCTTCTTGCTACCAAAGATGCTCCTATTGATACCATTTTAGTATCAATAATTTTAAGATTAATATTAGCAAGCATATTTCTTGCCATTTGCGCAGTATTATATAATCCAGACATTTTAGATGAAAAATGTATATCAACTATTTCTTCGTATCCCTCTTCCATTAATTTTTCATAGATGTTCATTATTTCTTTTAAAGATGGTTGTGCAGTATGAATTTCTTTAGCATTTTTTACTAAATCATAAAATTTGTCATGATTTAAACTTATTCCATCAGTATATTCTCCGCCGTCAACATATACTTTCATCCCCATAAATTTCAAATTATATTTTTTTATCCATTCTTGCGTTGGGGAACATCCAGAATCTATGATTATAGCTCTTTTCATTTTATTCCTCCTTAACAATAATTTTATTTCCTTCTCTCTTAAATATAAGTCCATTTAATTCTACTTCTTGAATATTATTATGGTTTAACATAAATATTATAAGTTTATCATAAAATCTTGTCTTCATATACACATCATATATCGAATACTGTGAATTAACTGATTCGATATTTTTTATTTTTAAATAAAAATAAAATGTTATAGAATTTAAAATAATAACTATGGTTAATAAAATTATTGCTATTCTCATTTTAAAAATTCATATGTTTTTATGAAATTTTCTACTCTACTTTTATATCTATAATCAGGATATTTTTTTAGATATTCCACATAAAAACTATATACATTTTCATAATTTTTGGATACAGCTTTTGATAATTTTAAAGCCAAATCTTCCTTTTTATTTGATTTTAAATAAAAATATAAATCTTCAAAAAATTTAAATGAATTATCTGGTATTCCTCTAAATTTCTTTGCCATATAATAATCAGCTTTTCCTTCCTTTTTTGATATCTTTATTATATTGTCTACAACTGTTTCATATCCCAAGTATTGATTAAAATTAAACATTATTCTCATGTACTCAGTATATACATCTTCCCATTCCGGGAATCTATTCCAGCCTCCCGGTAATATTTCAATAGTTTTATTATACCAATGAATAAAATCATTATAATACTTTTCTTTTAATCTATTTATTTCTTCAACAATATCTTCTTCTGTCTTAAAAAATTTTTCTATATTGCTTAAATTTTGAAATATTAAAACATTTAATTTAGCAATTAACCTATATGCATTTTTTTCATTAAAAGATGTATAATCGCTTTCTAATTGATCAATTTCATCTTGTACTATCTGAATATAAGCTAAAGCCTGTAATAATTGTTTATTATTATTATCCTTTAACAACTCATAGAGTTTCATTATAGTATCCCTTATTTGATATCTATTAAATGGCATTAAATCTATTGATCCTTCAAATTTATTTAATATAAAATTATAATCTGGAGTTTCCATTCTCATATATTTTTCAAGATTATTATAATCTATTTCCATTAATCTATATGGAGCTTTAGCTAATAATTGGGCCAGATAAAATCCAGATTTTCCAAAAGCAGAATTTGATTTTAATGATTTCAAAAAGTATTTTTTAGCCTTTTTATATGACTCAAAAGCCTTATTTTCATACTCTGTTTTAGCAGATATATATTTTTGTTTTTGCTCCTCTAAATTTTTTATTTCCATTGATATTTTTTGTAAATCCAAAGGATTTGTAACTTTATAACTTTTATATTCCTGTATCTTTTTATCTATTTGTCTTAAAACATCTGGTATTTGTTTTTTTACTACATTTTCATATGCATCAATTTTCATATATTCAGTATTTCCTATTTTAAAATAAACCTCAGCTGCTGTTGACTGAATTTTTAAATAAGATACAATTATACCTATAACAAAAAAAACTAATAATAAAACTTTCAATCCTTGTTTTGAAATTCTTATTTTTCTTGTTTCTCCAAATTGCCTGGAAAGTGCCACCGATGTAATGAATAATGCAGACATTATATTTGGATGAAGATGCATTGGAAATTCTGTAAATGAATGTATTGCAACTATAGTTAAACTCCACGCAAATAAATTAAATAATAAAATTTTGTCAAAGTCTTCTATTTTAAAAACTCTTTTCATAAAAACTGTTATTAACCCGAATAATAACAAAATTATTGGTATAAATCCAAAAAGACCTGTTTCACCTAAAACCTGTAGATAATCATTATGAGCTCTTTTAAAATTATTCCAAGCATAGTAAAATTTTTCAGGATCTCTTGACTGAATATCTGCCATATATCTAACAGCATAAACAGGGTAAGTAGCTATTCCCCCACCTATAAATCTATTTTCTATATGATTTTTATCCTGCCATTGTTCAACAGCAGCTAACCAGGATAAGGTTCTTTCATCCCATGAAGATACTGATGCCATTGCCCCAATTCTTTTTGATGCTACCACTTCTCCACTTTTATTAAATGGTGAAGGAATGTTAAACATTATAAACAAAAATAATATTGACAAAAAAACTGACAGCAAAGGTACGATGAATCGCTTAGATGTTATATATTTAACTTTTTCTTCATCTTTATTTTTTAAAATACTAAGAGTAAAAAAAATTGCAAAAATCATCATTCCCAGAAAAAAAGATAAATAAATTGAACGTGTCTGTGCAAATAATAATACCCAGAACATTATAAAAACAGATATTATGGAAAAAATTTTTTTTAATATATCAGAATTTCTAGATAATGCAAAATATATACCTATTGGTATCATTTGCCCCATATAATCGGATACAAAATTTGGATTTCCAATTGTTGTTCTTAAAGTAATTCTTTGAGATGGATCACCATATTTACCAAAAAAGATGTCAAATCCAAAAAATTTATTTAGAAGACCATCAAATCCAATTATAAATCCTGTAATTAAAAAAATAAACAAAGCATCCTCAATATATTTATAATCTTTCCCAAATCTATTAGTTAATATATAAGAAACAAAAACAATAATTAAAGTATATAATGATACTTCAAATGAATATCTAAAATAATATTTATTCTGAATAATAACACTTATTAAAGAAAACAAAGTCGCTATACCAAATAAAGAAAAATATACATGATTTAATGAATATTCTATTTCATATTTTTCTTTTTGAATTTTATAGTAATAAATAAAAAACATTATTGTGAAGAATAATGAAAAAACAAGATGCTTCTGTGTTGAATACTCGTATACCCAATTTGGAACCATTAAAAAAGGTAATAACAAAAAAAATAGTCCCATTGCAATTATGTCTTTAGGATATTTTGATAATTCTTTCATATTCACCCTCCCTCGAATTTTTTCTTTCTATAATATCATACCACAAATTTTTTATTTGGCAACACACAAAATAAATAAAAATAGTATATAATTATATATGAGAAGAAAATATAGAGCAGGGAGGAGAAAAAATGGATAAATATACACATCATCATATGAAACACAAAAAAACTTTAAATGTATTAAAAACTGCGAGAGGACAGGTTGAAGCTGTTATAAAGATGATAGAAGATAACAGATATTGTATTGATATATCAAAACAAATTTTGGCTTCTATATCTTTATTAAAAAAAGCTAATTCACAAATTTTAAAAGAACATCTCGAAACTTGTGTAAGAGAAGCTGCATATTCGGATAATTCAAAAGAAATAGAAATAAAATTAAAAGAATTAGAAGATGTTATAGAGTATATAAATAAAACTTTGTAAAATATAATAATATATATTTAATTTTTTAATTTATTGTTGTTAATTATTTTATATTAAAAGTTTAGATTTATTTTATATATAGAATTAAGTAATTCTCTATTTTATTTCGTGCTGTAAGATTTTAACAGAAATCGGATATAATATAAACGAAAAATATCACTTATTTCAGGAGGAAACTAATGTGATTATACCATTAAGTAGTTTAAAAATAGGAATGGATGGCATAATTGTAAGATTGGAATTTGATGAAAATGTTAAAGAAAGATTTATCGCCATGGGTTTAATCCCTGGAAAAAAAATAATATATATACACGAATCTCCTTTTGGCGATCCAATGGTATTTAAAATAGATGATAATAAAATCATGATAAGGAAAAATGAAGCTCAAAAAATTTTTGTAGAAGTTACAAATGAAATATTTTCTTTAGATGAAGCTTCACCTGGACAATATGAAATTTTTTTCATTAAAGGCGGAATCTTTTTCAAAAAGGATATGGAAAGTTTAAATTTATATGTTGGAAAGCAAATTAATGTACTTAATAATCATCGTGGTAAAGTAACAATAACCATAAATGGAAAACAAATAATCTTTGGTAAAGGTCGTGCAAAAAAAATTCTTTTAAAAAAAGAATAAAAGAGTGGTGAGCATATGATAGATCAAGTTCTAACATTTTTGAAAAACACAAACGAAAATATTTCTATAGATGAAATTAAAAGGAAATTCAATTTAAATAATCAAGAGTTGGAAATTTTATTCCCCTTTTTAATATCTAGCGGCATAAAAATAAATACATTTGATTCATTAAATTTAAAATGCAGTGATTGTCCAATAAATAAATTTTGTGATAAAAAAAATTGTGGAGGGTAAAACATGACTTTTGAAATTGCTATAATCGGAAATCCAAATGTTGGTAAAACCTCTATATTTAACATTATAACTGGAAGTAGACAATATATTGCAAATTGGCCTGGAGTAACTGTTGAAAAAAAAGTTGGTTCATTTAAATATAAAAATCATCATTTTAAACTTGTAGATTTACCTGGAATCTATACTTTATCTGCTCAAAGCGATGATGAAAAGGTTGCAAGAGATTATTTGATAAATGAATCTCCAGATGCAGTTGTCGTCGTTGCTGACTCTCTTAATTTAGAAAGATCTATGTATCTTTTAATACAAATTTTAGAAATGAATCTTCCTGTAATTTTAGCAATTAATTCTATTGATGAAGCATATTCAAAAGGCAAAGTTATAAATCCCTCTTTTATTGAAAAAACTCTAAATATACCTGTTGTTTTAACCTCTGCAAAAAAAAATATTGGGATAGATCAACTATTAGAAGCCATTCATAAAACAGCAGAAAATAAAAATATTCCACTAAAAAAATTTGCATATACAAATTCAATAAATTCTTTTATAAATTTTTTTTCGAAAGAATTAGAAAAATTTGATTTTTTAAAATCATATGACAAAAGGTGGCTATCAATATATTATTTAGAATTTGGAAATAAAAATTTATATTATCCGGAAGAATTGATTAAGGAAATAAATTCAAAGTTTGATATTAATAAATTAAAATCTGAATATATGGATTGGAAATTTAAGTTTATTTCAACTGTTATAAAAAGTTCTGTGATTGAACAAGGTAGAAACTGGGCAATGAGAGATATTCTTGACCATGTAATGACACATAAAATATTAGGACTATTAATATATATCGTTGCTTTATATTTTGTTTTTTCGTTAACCTTTAATATTGCCAGCCCTCTTTCAGATTTGATTGATATATTATTTAGCAATTTAGGAAATTCAATAAATGGAAAAATTCCTATACCATGGTTAAATTCATTAATTGTTGATGGAATAATAGGGGGAGTAGGTGGCGTTTTAATTTTTGTTCCTCAATTATTTGTATTATTCTTTTTTATGGGTTTTTTAGAAGAATCAGGGTATTTACCCAGAGCAGCTTTTTTAGTTGATAAATTAGTTAGAAAATTTGGTCTCAGTGGTCGTTCTTTCATGTCTATTATACTTGGGTTTGGATGTAGTGTTCCTGCAATAATGTCAACAAAAACTATAGCCAATAAAAAGGAAAGAATGGCTTTAATATTAAGTATACCTTTTGCCTCCTGTTCTGCAAGATTACCTGTTTATATATTATTAATAAGTGCCTTTTTTGAAAAAAACGCTGCTACTATATTACTTTTCGTATACATATCAAGTATAATTTTAGTATTATTATCTGCAAAGATACTTCAAATATTTTTCATAAAAGGAGAAGATGTTCCCTTTACAATAGAGTTACCAAGGTTTAGAATGCCTACTTTTAGAAATTTAATCTTATATTCCTGGAATAGAGGAAAGCATTTCTTAGAGAAGGCTGGAGGGATTATATTAATAGCAACTATTTTTATATGGCTTTTATCTTATTTTCCAAACAATAATGATATTGCAAATTCTTATGCTGCTTATCTGGGAAAATTTTTTGAACCCATAACTCAAAATCTTGGATGGAATTGGCAAACAAATATTTCTTTGATTTTTGGAGCAGTTGCAAAGGAAGTTGTAGCTTCTTCTTATATGACTATTTTAAATGTTGGTGAAGAGGGTATGAATTATGCATTGCAAACAATATTATCTCCTCAGTCAGCATTAGCTCTAATTTTCTTTGTTTTAGCTTACATTCCATGTTTTGCTACATTAAGTGTAATAAAACAAGAAACTAATGGTTGGAAATGGGTTTTCTTTGAATTAATTTATACATTAATTGTAGCTTATATAATAGCCAATATAGTTTATGTGATAGGAGGAATATTCCTATGAAAAATAAAAAAAATAATTTTAAGAAAAATATTTTAATTTTTATTGGAATTTTATCCATATTTATGGCTATAATTAATTTTAAATATGATAATTTCATATTTGTATCTTATATCATAGTATCACTTATTGCTTTTATTGGATTATGGGAGGATATAAAAAACGTCTGGTATCATTTCTCTGCTCATATTATAGTTAGTGGAATTATATCCTTGTTAATTGGTACATATGAACTATTAAAATATATTTTTGGATGGCTTGCAGTTTATACGAGCGGTAATGATATCCCTGATTTTAAAATTTCAATATACTTATTCTCCTTTTTAATGCTATATGTACTTTACAAAGAAACTAATTTTTTAAAAAAAGAAGGGTATAATAAATAATTTATTAATATAAAAATGGCTGATAATTCAGCCATTTTTATATTTAAACACTTTTTATAAACACTTTTTAATATTCAAATATTTTCATAGATACAACAGAATTATTTTTTAATAAGAATATAACATCACCTGTTGAATCTAATAACGTATAAATTATATCTTTTCCAATATTAAATTTTGAAACTTTATTTAAATTTATACTATTCCATACTTCTATTTCTCCATTTTTTCCTGATACTATAAAATAATTTTTCAATAAAGATGGTAAAATACTATATACACCTTCAAATGATTGAAATGAGGTTAAAACATTTCCATTTTCGATATTTAAAATTGATATTTTCCCATTATATTGTGCTGCTACTAAATATTTATCATTTTTTAATAATAAAATATCTGTTATAGAATTATCAAATTTCATATTCCAAATTGTTTTTCCGTTAAATTTATCAATTTTTGAAATTTTTCCATTTTTCATAGATATATATATTGCTCTATCATTCACACTTACTCTCGTTATCTCATCATTCATATCAATCAATAATTTACTTTCAACCCCTGTAATTGTATATAATTTCCCGTTTTCGAGAGCTACATATAATATATTATTTTTTGATATTAAATATGTAATTTTACTTTTAAAATCAAACATATAATCAATTTTTTTAGTAATTAAATTATAAACATTCAATATCCCCTTTTCATCTCCTGAATACAGTAATTGACTTTCATCATCAAACGATAATGCTGTAACCTTTGAATCATGGTTATAATTACCAAAACCTTCATTATTTACTGCAGAAACTATCATCACCATTTTGTCATTTCCATAAGCTAATAAATTATATTTACTCAAAGCCAGAGATTTATTTATTACATTTGTTTTCAATTCCCAATTTTTCATTGGAGTACTTACAATACTTTCTTTTTCTTTATTAGAATTAACTAATATAATATCTATTTTACCAATATTTTCTGGATTTAAAGATATTTTTCTATTCTCACGTTCATAATTTCCATATAAAATCTCGTCTTTAGAAACGACAAGCATTATTTTTTCATCAGGTATTTTAGCATATGTTAAAACGGAACTTTTTGATATTTTATGTTCTCCAAATATACTTGTAACATTTAAGTTTTCTTCGTCACTACCAGTAATATCTCCAAAAAATTTCATTCCATTTTTTAATATAAAATATGTATATTTAGTAGTCGGAGTCTTCATACCACCAGAAAAGCCAAAAATTGATGAATTAAACAAACTTAATGTACCATACCCTAAATCAAAGAAATAATAGTCATTAACCTTTTTCAAAAAATTTACATATTTAAATTCATAACCATTATATAATTTTAGAATATATGGTTCTTTAAAATCATACTTTGGATATGAAATGCTTTTTATTACACTCAAATCCAATACACCCTGCCCCAAAATAGGTATATTTAAAAACAATTGATTTTCTTTTGCTTCAAAAATATTACCTTTTATTTCTGTATAATCATCACCTAATGTTATATCAAAATTTTGAGGTTGTTTTTCTCTAAACCATTTTATATCTGGAACTTCAGAATTGGCAAAATTAACAAACTTCAATTTAGAAACATCATTTAATATAAATTCACCTATATTCATCTGAATGTTTGCAGTTGTTGATGCATATGATGTCAGTTTACCAGAAAAGACTTTATCATCTATAATAATTCCATAATCAGCTGTGGTTTTTTCATCAAAAGATATATACAATACATTACTTTCCTGAACTGTATATATTTGATTAAAAAGTTTTACCTTGATATTTCCATCTTTTATTTCTAAAACCTCTACTTTAACAGTATTACCATCAACAGATTTCATTAACGCAGCAAACGAAAAAGAATAGAAAAAAATAATAAACAGTAAAGAAATTACGACTTTTTTCATAAACCTCCTCCTCTCATTTTTATCTCAATATTTTTATATTACTTTTATTATATAATACCCTATTATTATAGAAAAAATCTGTAAGATTAATGCATTTTCAAGATAATTAAGCTTAACCAATATTGGTTTTGTCTTTATTCTTGAAAGAATTAATGCTGTTACAAATGCCGATATTGAAATACTCATATCTTTTAAACTAAAATGTAATGATAAAAAATTAAGTATTGGCAGAGTTGTAATTAAAAGACTAAAATAATAGAACTTTTTAGTTAATTTTAATGAGGCTATTAATTTAATTGAATAAGAAGCTGTTATAAATGCCGAAATATACAATAAAGTTTTAAGCCCTCCTTGCAATTCAATACTTTCTTTAATAAAAAATGTATGCGCTGGAAAAATCCCGGATAATCCGAAAACACTAAGCATTGCCAATATCTTATTTGTATTGTAACCTTTTATATTTTTTAATAAATATATATCTCTACATTTTGTTTTCTCATAAATTCGACCAATATTATAAAAAGCTAAAGCCTTATACAACATTTGTAATATAAAAAATAAAATAAATAATTCTTTTTTTACAGCAATAATTATTATTGCTAATCCCATTTGAGAAATTGTGGAATAGGCCAATATTCTTTTCGAATCATTTTCAAAAAAGGCCAAAATTCCACCCAATATTAATGATATAAAACCATATATAAGGAAAATTCCTTTTGCTTCATTATAAAAACCTTCATATAAGGAAAAAGAATACAAAACATAGGTTCCAATAGGTGATATATAACCAGATAAAATTGCCGAAACCTCAGAAGATGATTCTGAATATACAATAGGAAGCCATGCTGATAAAAATAACATACCACTTTTTACCAATAAACCAGTAATAATAAAAGATACCGCTAACGGGTTAGGTTCTTTAGAAAATGCTATATGCAAATTTAAACTTCCAGTTTTCGCATAAATTAATCCTACTCCTAAAAGATAAAAGCTTAAACCAATATAGCTTAAAAACATGTATTTTAAACTTGCCCAAATTCTTTTTTCAGTCCTTCCAATTCCAATTAATAAAAATGAAGATATTGATATCAGCTCAAGATGAACATATGTATTAAAAAAATCCTCAGAAGTTAAAATTCCTATTAATGTTCCATTTATTATCAACCACAAAGCGGTAAAAATATTGTTATGTCTTCGTGCAGAACGCCAATAAATAATAAACATCATAATATTAAAAAAGAAGGCTACTACATACATTTCTTTTGGAAAATATATTTCTATTCCTTTTAATCGATTCCATCCACCTGGAAATATTCTTTCTTCTTTACCAAAAAAAGTTAAATATGTATTTAAGGTTAATAAAATTATATAAGTAATATATCCAATCTTCTTATGATGCTCTTTAAAAAGATAAGCTAAAATTCCCAAAGAAATAGGAAATATTATTAATAATATTGCCATTATTTTTCTAACTCCTCTTCAATTATATCTACATTATGAGTTTTGAAATTTTCTGCTAAAATCATTATATATACTAAAGATAGTGATATTGTTGCAAAGCCTATAACAATTACAGTTAACAAAAATGAGTGTATCAATGGATCAGCATTTTTAAGTATAATATTAGACATTATAATAGGAATATTTTCATCATATCCCAGAAAAATAAAGAATAATAAAACTCCTGATTGAAATATACTCAAAAAAAATAATTTCATTATTAAATCCTTTTTTATAATTATACCTAATAGTCCCAAAAACAAAACTATATAAGCATATATAAAATATATCCTCATTAAAGCAACCCCCTGTGCTTTATAAATTGATAAAGAATGGTCCATGAACCTCCAAAAACTTCAAAAGCTATAAACGAATTCAGCATAATGGCACTTCCACCACTAAAAATACTACCTGGTTGAAATTTTGGAAAAAAATTGATAAAATACTCTCCGAAAAATATTTTTCCTACCACTCCATACACTATTATAAATAAAGGCATTAAAACTTTGATTTCTTCTATTTTTGATTTTTCAAATATATCTTCTATATCTTCATATTTTTTTATAAGTGTCAAAGAAAGGACTCCCGTTCCAAGTATAATCCCAGAATTAAAACCACCACCAGGATATAAATGTCCTGTTAATGTATTATAAAACCCCAATAATAGAGTAATTGGAAACATCACTGGAGCAAATACCTTTAAAACAACAGATGGTTCAGAAAATTGCGTTTTAGCCGGTTGAAAAAATTTCATAAAATAAGATATTCCAATTATTGTTACTGTAAAAACTAAAATTTCAAAAAAAGTATCATAAAATCTATAATCTAATACAATAGCAGATACCATGTTTAAAGATCCATTTTCTGATAAAATATTAATATTATAGTTAGGATTTTTTACAAATTCTCTCGGCGTCTCTTCATATAAAATAAAAAAAAGAATTAATATTGCTATTAATGAAATTATTATTTTTTTCATCCTATATTCCTCCGGATTATAGTTTCATATTCTTTCGATTTCAAAAAGGTTTTTAAAAATCTGTTAAAATCATCTCTTAAAGCTTTATTATTTTTAGAAAAAATCAACACATACCCTGTACTTATAAATTCTTCCGTTTTCAAATAAGAATTGTTTCTAAAATATTCTTTCAAACGTAAATAATCTATAATTTTCTGCTTCTTTGTCCTATTTAAAATAACACATTCAAACTCTTTATCTATTACACCATCATATTTAAATAATTTTGTTGGTAAATATTCTTTAGAATATAAAAAATCACCATTTTTTTTATTTTCAATTATTATCCCCCCAACAATAATATCAAATTCGTCTTTATAAATATAATAATTAATCTTTTCCTTTTCTATTGGTATATAATCAATTTCAAAAAAAGAGTTTTCCGAAAAAATATCCAATAATTCTTTTTCAAAACCTTTTAATTTTTTACCCTGCTTTTCAAATAAATACGGTATTTCAATATAACCAACTTTTATTTTTGATCTTGTTTTTACAGCAATAATATAAACAAAAATTATAAATGCCGATCCTATCGTCATTTGAACCGCTGCGACATCTGGTGCATTAAAAATAAAAAATATTCCTGATAATATTGTTCCAAAAGCTGCATATATTAAAATAGCATTAATATATCTTTTTACAAAAAACATCAGAATTGTTAATATTACTGCAGAAATCAAGAAAATACTTTCTATAATTTCACTCATTGTCTTTCACCCTTATTTTATTATATGCTGCACTATGAGCAATTGCATGTGATAAAACCGGCCCTATTAATAAAACCAATAATCCTATTATAATAAATCTGAATATCTCATTTTGTGTTTTTAATGCCAATCCAATTAAAACAGTAAATGTACCTACAGTATCAGCTATACCGCCAAATTGTATTCTGGTATATAAATCCTTTTGGGTTAACATACCTATACTTCCTAAAAATATCAAAATTCCACCTAAAACAAGAAGAGTGTTAGCAAACATCACTTTCTCCCTCTTTCTAAAAAACGAGAAATAATAACTACTCCCCATAAGTTTAAAACTAAAAAAATTATAATAATATCTATCATAACAAAAAAACCTTTATTTATAGCATATATTAAAGAAATAATAGAAATTTTTGAAGACATAGAAGAAAATGCCAAAACTCGGTCCCAGGCAGTAGGACCGAGAATTAATTTAACAATCATTAAAACCAGGGATACAATTACCAATAAATCCAATATTAAATATATCAAAATAATTCACCCTTCCAAACATCCTCATAAGAATGTGCCTCTACTGGAGTTTCATCAAATTTATGTATAATAAGTTGATTATTTTCTTCTAAAATAAACATAGTTCCTGGTGTCAATGTAATACAATTTGCTATTGCGGCTTTTTCTGAATCAGTCTTATTTTCAACATTAATCGGAACTAATCCACAATAACTTTTTTTGACTAAATATTTTAAAGATTTAAAGGTCATCTTATACATATCTAAAATTCTACCTATCGCAGAAATAAAAAGTTCAACAAAACCATAAATTTCAGATTTTAAAAAAAATTCTGAAATTTTTACTACTAAAATTGATATTATTATCCCTAAAAAAATTGTCATATCATTTAATACTCCTATAAAACCTAACCATAAAAACATAATAAACAAGTATATCATTTATAACTCTCCATCAAAATTTTTATAGTTTCTATAACTTCTTTTTCCAATTTTTCAAGGTCATGTGTTTCTTTACTAAATCCTGCAGCTCTTGGATGACCTCCACCGCCAAAATGCACCGCTACTTTTGAAACATCAAACCAATTTTTCGACCTCATACTTACGTGATAAACATTCTTTTCTGCTTCTAAAAATGTAACGGCAACTTCAACACCTTTAATCGCTCTTAATTCTCCAACAAATGAAGGGGCATCTTTAGGCAAAATATTGTATTTACTCAACATATCAAGAGTAATATGAGAATACACAATTGTATTATCTTTTTCTAATTTCATAACGTCAAGAAAATCTTTATATAATTTTAAATTTTCCAATGGTTTATTTTCTAAAATCATATTGCTTATTAACCCAATATCTCCACCTTTTCCAACAAGCCAGGCAACATCTTCAAACACTGTTGCATCAGTATTGGAATATCTAAAAAAGCCAGTATCAGTTGCAATTCCTAAAAGATTAACCGTAGATATATCCTTATCATATTCAATTTCTAACATCTTATTTAATCTTAAAATCATTTGAGCAGTTGCTCCATAAGTATCGACCCAATTTATATTTCCAAAATATGTATTAGTTGCATGATGGTCTATAACTATACTTCTAGCATATTTAAAATGCTCATACACTCTGCCAATTCTATCCGGTGATGATGCATCAACAGAAATTATTAATTCAGCTGGAAATTTATTAATACAATCATATGATTTTATTTTATCTTTTACAAAAGGAAATTCTTCAAGATAACCTGGAATATGGTCATCAATTACTGCTCGAACATTTTTATTTAACTTTTCCAATCCCATAGTTAAAGACAAAACAGAACTTATATCGTCTCCATCTGGCATAATATGACCAACAACTATAATATTTTTCACTTTATTTATTTCACCTATTATAGCTTCTATTGTTCTAATCATTCTATCACCTCAAAATGTTTTTATCGCTATTTTTACAACTTTTGCAAATTTATGTTTTATTCTTTCAGCAACCTCCATAACCTCTTTGTGATTAAGTGGCTGAGGCAATATACCTGCAGCCATATTAGTTACTGCTGAAAAAGCTACAGCTCTTATACCGCAATGATTAGCGGCTATTATTTCTGGCATTGTTGACATACCAACTAAATCTCCTTCAAATTTTTCCAGCATTTTAATTTCCGCAGGTGTTTCATACGAAGGCCCTAACATCCAACAATACGTACCTTCTTCAATCTTTATCCTCTTTTCCTCCGCTTTATACTTAATTTTCTTTAACCATTTTTTATCTATTGGTGATACCATTGAAGGAAATCTCGGACCAAATTCTTCAATATTTGGACCAATTAATGGATTTTTCATCGCAAAGTTAATAAAATCAATATTTGCTACTATATCTCCTGGATTTAATGTTCTATTTACTCCACCAGCTGCATTTGTTAAAATCAAACCATCTACTCCCAACTCTTTAAAAACATAAATTGGAAATATTAATTTCTTTAAACTATGTCCCTCATATGCATGAAATCTCCCTTTTAAAGCAACAACTGGTTTCCCTTCCAACATACCAATAACCATTTGCCCGGCATGTCCAACAACAGTGGATCGTGGAAAATATGGAATATTTTTGTAATCAATAACAATCGGATCTTCTATCTCATCCGCTATATATCCAAGACCAGACCCTAAAATAAGACCTAATAACGGTTTAATATCCGTTTTAGAATTAATATATTCTGCCGCCTCTTTAATTTTAGCATACATTTAAATTCCTCCTTTGCACATTTCTCTTTACTTAGATTTTATCACAAAATTATCTTAAATTTACTATTTTAAAAATTATCTGATATAATTAATACATGAAAAAGATTTCGAGGAGGTGAAAAATATGATAAAAGAGAAAAAAATAATAGAATTTATAAATGAATTAGATTCCAAAACTCCAACTCCAGGAGGCGGTGCTTTAGCTGCAGTATGTGGTGCTTTAGCTTCTTCACTTGGAGGAATGGTTTCAAGATATTCCATTAAGAAAAAAGGTTTAGAAGATTATGAAAAAATTATTGAAGAAGCATTAGAAAATTTCCTTATATGCAAAGAAAGGCTATTAGAATTAGCAGATGACGATGTAAAAGCATATCAAAATTTTAAAAATGCCGTCAAAAGCAAAAATAAAGATGACATAGCAAATGCAACTAAACATAGTATAGAAACTGCATATAATATTGCAAAATGCGCTTATACAATACTTAACAATGCATATAATATTGCAAAATATGGAAATCAAAATTTATTATCGGATGCTATTATAACTGGATATTATGCATGGGCTACTATGCAATCCGGATTAACACTTGTAAAAGATAATTTGAATTATTTAAAAGATAATGATTATAAAGAATCTTTTAAAGAAGAAATTAAAGAATTTATTGTTGAAACAGATAATTTAATAAGTAAAATAAGAAATTTAAGTGAAGAAAAAAATCATAATTACAGGAGGATATTTAATGTTTGAAGATAGCCCTTTAAAATATGAACTATTGCATAAAGATAAAAATTCAAATGCTAGGAGAGGAAGAATATATACAAAAAACGGAATAATTGAAACACCAGTTTTTATGCCAGTAGGAACTAACGGAACAGTAAAAACATTAAAGAATTCTGATTTAAAAGATATAGAAGCAGAAATTATTCTTGGAAATGCATTTCATTTATTTTTAAGGCCAGGATTAGATGTTCTAAGAAATGTTGGAGGCCTTCATAATTTCATGAATTGGGATAGACCAATATTAACTGATAGTGGGGGATTTCAGGTTTTTTCTTTAAAAGACAGAAAAATTTCTGATAAAGGAGTTTTATTCAGATCTCCACTTGATGGTTCAAAGATAATGATGACACCAGAACTTTCAATGGAAATTCAAATGACAATTGGTTCAAATATTGCTATGGCATTTGATGAGTGTGTTGAGGCAGGAGCAGAAAGAAAATATGTTGAAGAATCTGTTGATAGAACTTTTGAATGGGCAAAACGCTCATTTCAAGCTCACACAAAAAAAGATCAAGCATTATTTGGAATTGTCCAAGGAGGATTCCATGAAGATTTAAGAGAGAAAAGTATAAAACAAATTACCTCTTTGGATTTTGATGGATTCGCATTAGGAGGATTATCTGTAGGAGAACACTATTCTGAAACAGAAAGGATTTTAAAACATTCTGGTCCAAAATTACCAGAAAATAAACCGAGATATATAATGGGAATTGGAACACCTTTAATAATATTAATGTCAGTTGAAAATGGTATGGATATGTTTGATTGTGTATTGCCAACAAGAATGGGAAGACATGGAACTGCAATGACTTGGGAAGGAAAAGTGAACTTAAAAGCTGGAAAATGGAAATATTCAACAGATCCAATTGATAATAAGTGTGATTGTTATGCTTGCCAAAATCACACACGAGGATATATTCATCACTTAATTAGAAAGGACGAAATACTAGGAAAGATTTTATTGAGTATACATAACTTAAGATTTTTAATTAATTTCGTGAAAGAAGTAAGAAAAGCCATAGAAGATGATAGGTTTATACAATTTAAAGAGGAATTTTTATCAAATCCAAATAATGTTTATTAATATTACGAAGCCCTTAAAGGGTTTCGTAATTAAGTTTTTTTTGTTTATTAAATTTTGAAATTTGAGAAATTATTTGATTATAAAAAATTTGCATATTTATATTTCTTCGCTCTTTTTGTAGGGAAATTTTTTTATATAAAATTATATAGAAAGAAGGATAGATATGAAATTTGCTATCGTTATAAATACTTATATAAGAGTAAATGAAAATCTTGTAGATAACTTTGATCATCCAACACCATTAAATGAATTTGAACAAAAAAATACATTGTATAAAACAATAAAAAGCATTAATAATTTAAATATAGATGAAAATGATGAATTAAATGTTTATATTTTTTCAATAGCAGCACATGAAAATACTTCTCACGATAATGAAATCAAAGAAAAAACAGAAAAAATATTAAAAAAATTGAAATTTAAATATTATTTATATACAAATACAGACATAAAAAAGTACAGAGAAAAATACAACTCAAATTTCTTTTCAACAAAAGGATATTCTGAAATAAGGAATCTTGGTTTTATATTCCCTACTATGAATAATGAAGATATTATTATACAAATAGATGATGATGAATTATTAAGAAAAAATTATATTATAAAAGCTAAAGAAATTTTGACAAAAAACCCTGATAAATATTTAATAACTGCTCCCTATGAAAAAAATGGAACAATAAGAATTTTAGGAAAAGATATTTTAAAAAGTTGGAGAAAAAATGAATCTATGGATAAAGATATTATTAGATTATCTAAAACTAATGATTTAAAAGAAGCTATATTTGGATTTGGTGGTAATATGATAATACGAAAAGAATTTGCTCAAAAAATGTTTTACCCTTTAGAAATACCTCGTGGAGAAGATTTTGCATTATTATTAGCATCACGATTAATATATGAAAATGGATATGAGTATGTTGGAATAAAGCCAAAAGATCCTATATTTAAAACATATTATAGCCCGGAAAAGGATATTACTATTATTCATGAACCACCATATGTTCCAAGTAAAAATTTTATTTTTTATGTTGAAAAAAATTTAAAAAGATTTATTTTAGAGTGGTTGATGATTAAGGGGCAGAATAAACTTGAATTTGAAGATTTGAAAAAATATTCGATATACCTATATGAAATGATAGGGTACGAAGATTTTAAGTCGAAAGTTAAAAAAATACTTTTGGAGTTAAAGTCTAAATATGATGTTACAATATTAGAAAAAAATATTTTTGATTATTTTGACGAACATTCTAAAATAAATAGATTCGAAGAGTATAAGAAAAAACAAAAAGAGTATATTGATCTATTACGCATATTATGAACCATTTTAAACCCTATTTAAAACAGTCTCTTGCAAAAAGCAAGAGACTGTTTTTGTTTATTCTATTATTCTTTTCCATTCTGAATCATCATCAAAAATTATTTCCCAGATTTTTCCTTTAACAAATCTAAGTAACTCTGCATCTTGAATTTCAATATCAACATTATAAAAATCAAAAGGCTTTATTTCAATATTTTTTTCTTCATATTTTAAATAACTTTTTCTATTAATTCTAACTGCTTTTCCTGAATAATCAATACCCCAATAACGCATTTTAAATTCTCTAATAGTTTTACTCGAAACATTTCTTAAAACAAAGTGTATGTACTTTTTTTCTTCTGTTTTAACAACCTTTGCACCTATAATCCTTAATGGTTCTTCTTCATTATCAAAAACCACTAAAGTTGCTATTTTGCTTTCACCTAAAATATTTCTATCAATATTCTTAGCAACAACTTTTAAATAATATATATATCCTTTTTTTTCTCCGGAAATCAATACGTCCTTATATTCTGTAATAAAAGTCATATCTGTTTGTATTTCTTCATTTTTAAATTCTAAATAATATAAAATTGATCCATCATAAGAAATATCAAAATTCCATCCTATCTTATGTTCGATATAATATGTATTAAAATTTTTAAAACTTATATTTTGAGAAAACGTTAATACAACAAAAAACAATACAAAAAAATTAAAAAATATTTTTTTCATATTATCCCCTCCATTATTATTATACTCTTTTTATAAAAAATAAAAAAGAAGCATTATGCTTCTTTTAATCCTACATATGTTATTATAGAATTTAAAAATAATACAATAAAAGATATTAAAAAAACAATTTCATACGAAAATTTATAAGCTATATAACCAGCAAGAATTGGCGTAAATATTTTTGAAAACAACTGAATACCATTGAAAAATCCCTCATATCTCCCAAAATTAATAGGTGCATATTCCTGTTTTAATGGTTCTTTAGATGAAATCCATAATATAAATCCTATTCCCAAAAAAACATGTGATATATAAAAAAACATCCAACCTTTAAATAATAATAGCAAATAAAATAAAGACATTATAAATGTACCAAAAATTAACGTATTTTCTACATTATACTTTATATACTTTTTCCATATAAACGAAGATACAACAGTCACTGAAAAAACAACTTCATATATTAACATTATTTTTGCATCACCATTCAGGTTCTCTTTCACATAATATGATATTATTAAATAACTCCCAAAACCAAAATTTGCAAAAAATATTATCTGATTTAACAAAACCGTGATATACTTTCTTAAATTTGGTTTGTGTATATGAACATGTTCTTTGTGTAAATCACTCCCGCTTTTAACATAAGGTAATAATTTCAAAATAGCTATCGCATATATTATATTTAAAATAGACACTGTTAAAAACACACTTTTATAAAATATTATAGAAGTCTCATCTGGTTTCATAAATAGTATTAATGGTATAAATAAAATTATTTTTACACTTTCTGAAATCAATGGTAACAAAAAATAAAAAGTATTTCTTTTATCCGGTGGAATAATAGCTCTTTCATACATGCTCACAAGTGGCCAAAAAATATCTATACTTCCTATTATAATCTGAGCTATTAAATATGTATAGGGGTTATATGCAAAAGATAACAATGCACTTCCAAAGGCAAATAATAGTCTTCCAAAAGCTAATCCATAATTTGGAGATTTCTTCTCAAAATAATGCCCTAATATAAAAGTTAATATGGCTTGAACTCCATACACTATAGAAAATATTAAACTAGTTTCATATATATTTAATCCAATTTTATTAGCAAACATGGGTGAAATCAATATTATAATAAAGGAAAATGCCGGAATAGAATTAAAAATTAAATATCTTTTTAAACTTTTTTCCACATCAACACCTCACAATTCGAATTTATTTAGCTTTACGAATTATTATATATCATTTTTTTTAAAAAATCAATAAATTCAATTGTATTTCACATTATTTATGATATAATTTAATGGTGAACAATTAACATAATAAATAAAATTTTTGAAGGAGGGGATTTTATGGATAACAACATTGTATTATGGACTGGAGTGGGATTAGGAGTATTAGCTTTACTACTTGGAGGTATTTTTTTATATCACACTTTAACATATCCTTTTAAACCGCTTGATATTGATGGCGTAAAAATTGCAGAAATTCCTAAAGAGGCCGTTATTGAATTTAAAAAAGCCGGTAAAGGACCTGAATTAAAACAACTTAAAAAAGAAGGATTTCTTTTATATTTTGATGGGATTTCAGAAGGCGCCCCAGGTATGGGATCAGTCATGTATAATCAAGCAGAACAGGATGCACGAGAACAATTATCAAGATATTTAAATTCTGTTGTAACTGATTTTCAACAAAGAGCTCAGGGTGTATTACAAAATACAACTACAGGAACAGACAATAATAAGGTAATATCTGTAACTAATAATGTATTTAAAAATGTTAGTTCGAATTTTGCAAAAACTATTCAAACTGGCGCCGAAGTTGTTGCAAAATATTATGTGATGAAAGCAGGAAGAATAGAATATCATTCTGTGTTAATATATAATCCAAAAACCGCATTTTCATTATTACAACAGCAATCTTACTTAATCGAACAATTGGGAGAACAGGGAAAAGAATTTTATGAAAATCTAAATAAAGTTTTAGAAGAAGCATTTAAAAACACACCTGTAAAGTAATTAAAAAAACACCCTTGAAGGGTGTTTTTTTTAGTTTTTTTTAAATTTTTTTAATTAATTATTGCTAATAAAATTTAATTATTTGTCATAACCAACAAATATAAAATATGGTGATTTGGATTTTATTATTTTTTTGTTATAATATTTATGTAATCGATTACATACGAGGTGATAATATGAACATAAAAGACATAGCTTCTTTGGCTGGAGTTTCTGTAGCAACAGTTTCAAGAGTAATAAATAATTCTCAAAAAGTTAGAGAAGAAACAAAAATGAAGGTACTAAAAGTTATAAAAAAATATGGTTATGAACCAGATTACAGTGCAAAATCATTAAGAAAAAGATCATCAAATTTATTTGGCATATTAATGTTGAGAACAGAAATGCCAAAAAATGATTCATATACTAATCCTTTTTTAAATGGTATTTTAGAGTATTTTTTTCATAATAGTTTAAAATTAATTGTTGATTCTCATTCTGATAAACATTGTATTGATCAGTATAAAAAATTAATTAGAAGCAATTTAGTAGGTGGTTTTTTTATAACAGATTTAGAAGATGATGATGAAAGAGTTGAGTTTTTTAATTCAATTAAATTTCCTTTCGTTGTAATAGGACGCAACAATAAAAATAATTTTCATTTTGTTGATCCAGATAATGAATTAGGTGGATACTTAGGAATTAAACATTTAAAAGAAGTTGGATGCAAAAATATCTTATACATTAGCGGTAACTTAGGGCCAGCCGTAACTTATCAACGTTTAAACGGAGTATTAAAAGCGAAAAAAGACTTTGATGTGAATATCGATATAATATACGGTGATTTCAGCAGAAAATCTGGTTATGAAATAATAAAAAAAGCAAATTTTAAAAATTTTGATGGTATCTTTTGTGGTTCTGATTTAATGGCTTATGGTGTATATGATTATATGAATGAAAAAAAATATTATTTACCTTTAATCGGATTTGATGACTTACCATCATCAAAAATATTAAAAATTACTTCTATTAATCAAAATATATATAAAGTAGGATATAACGCAGCAAAAATGCTTCATGATTTATCTTTAAGAAAAGAAGTGAAAAGTATTATTATTCCTGTTGAAATATCAAAAAGGGAAAGTACACTAAGGTTCTTAAAATGAACTTTAGTTTATAAAAAAATGTAATCGATTTCATTACTTTAAAAGGAGGTTTTTTCATGAAAAAGGTATTATCTTTATTATTGGTATTTTTCATTGTATCATCGTTATTTGCAGTAACAACTATTAAAATTTCAGGATGGCCTGGAAATCCTGATGAAGAAGCAGCTATTAAGGCGGGGGTTAAAGAATTCAATTCAACACATAGCAATATCCAGGTAGTTTGGGAACCAATTCCTGGAAATTATTTGGAAACTTTAAAGACACGTTTATCTGCCGGAACTGCTCCTGATATTTTTTATGTTGATGTTTACTTTTTTCAAGAATTTGCTTCCAAAAACGTTTTATTACCGTTAGACTTATATATAAAAAAAGACAAGTTTGATTTAAATGATTATTTCTCTACATTAGTTGATGCATTTAAATTCAATAACAGAATTTATGGTATTGCAAAAGATTTCTCAACTTTAGCTCTATACTTTAACAAAGAAATTTTTGATAAATATGGGGTATCATATCCTACTAATAATGATACATGGTTTGATTTATTGGATAAAGCTTTACAGTTAAAAAGAAAAGGTTTTAAAACACCTTTAGTTTTAGCTGCAGATTTTAACAGAGTTATTCCTTTTATTTTAGGGGCTAATGGTAGATTGGTAGACGAAAATTTAAATACTACTCTAAATGAACCTTCTTCCAGATTTGGAATCAAGTTTTATATTGACCTTGTAACAAAGTACGGTGTTGCTTTTGAGCCACAAGCTGTTGGAGCAGGTTGGATTGGAGAAGCATTGGGAAAAGAAAAAGTTGCTATGGGAATGTCGGGACCATGGACATTGGGATTCTTAAAGGGATCTTACCCTGATGTATATAAAAAAATGGGTATTGTTGAAATGCCTTCATTAATAAAAAAATCAACTATGGTTTATACAGTTTCATGGTCTATAAATAAAGAATCAAAACATAAAAAAGAAGCATGGGAAGTACTAAAATTTCTGGTTACAAGAGGTCAAGAAATTTTTGTTGAAAAAGCTGGTGTTCTTGCATCCAGAAAAGATTTAGCTTCTAAAGATACAGACCCTATGAAAATACCTTTTTATAAAGGTGCAGAATATGCTCATCCATGGAGTGTTCCAACACCTACAGGGATTTTTTCTGTTGCTAATGATCAAATTAATTCTAGATTAAAAGATTTATTCTACAATAAAATAACATTAGATGAGGCTCTAAATCAGATTAAAAAGAATTATCCTCAATGGATTAGTGGTCAATGATTTAAAGGGGGATATCCCCCTTTAAATTTAAAGGATGGTGATATTTATTATGAAAGTTCAATGGAAAACAAAAGAAGCTTTAATCGGTTATTTATTTGCTTCGCCTATTATTCTATCAATAATAATTTTTACAATATATCCGATATTTGCAGCATTTTATTATAGCTTTACTGATTACAATCCATTAAATGCAAGAAATTTGGAAGTTCTATTTAATCCCCAGGAAACTTTAGAATTTCATTTAGGAATGTTCCAAAATGAGATAAAAAATATTAATGAAATTAAAAATAATTTTGATTTGATGACATATATAAAATCTGACGTTGGAATAAATTTGGATGAAAAAAAAGAAGAAATAATAAAAAAATATTTTAATACTAATAAGTTATTAAATGACTTTATTTCTGGTAAGTTAAATAAAGAAATGAAAATTTCTCAATTCATGTCTATTTATCTGGATAAAGGTGCATCTTCGTTTAAAAAATATATTCCAAATTTTTTGGGTTTTGAAAATTTTAAACGTATGTTCAAAGACCAATATTTTAAAATATCTTTATTTAATGCTTTTTTTTATTCTATTATAGTTGTTCCAGTTCAAACATTATTAGCAATAGTTTTAGCCGTAGCAGCAAATTCTAAAATAAAAGGTGTAAAATTTTTCAAAGCAACATTTTTCATACCATCAATTACTTCTTCAGCTGCGATATCAATGATTTTCTGGATGTTATATTCGCGTCCGGGAATTTTAAATAGATTTTTGTCTTTATTCGGATTTCAGCCTATTGCATGGTTGGAAAATCCAAATACAGCATTACCAGCTATTATGGTTATGAATATCTGGACCACTGCAGGTTATTTTATGATTACTTTTTTAGCTGGTTTACAGGATATCCCTGTCTCAATATATGAGGCCGCAAGAATTGACGGCGCTTCCTCATCTAAAATTTTTTGGAAAATAACTATTCCCATGTTGCGCCCACAAATATTATTTGTAATGATAATGGGAACAATTGGAACGATGCAAGTTTTTGATCAAATCTATTTTTTGATAAAAAACATGAGAAATATAACTATATCTTATTATATTTATAAAAATGCATTTGAATATGGAAATATGGGTTATGCTTCTGCATTGGCATTAATATTATTTTCAATTATTTTAACAATAACTTTCTTACAGAGAAAGTTCATTCGAGAAGAATATTGAGGTGAAATTATGAGTTATAAATATGCAAAAATTATCTCCTACACTGTATTAATAATATACGCTTTAATTTCTTTATTTCCTTTTTTTTGGGCATTTTTAATTTCTATAACCCCTTTAAACGGAATAAATCCAGATACCGGTGAAAGATTTGGTATTGATATTATGCAATGGCCTCCAAAAATAAATCTTTTTAAAATTCCGCCTCAAGTATTCGGAACTAATGCTACATTTGAAAATTATAAAAAAATTTTTGAAGTAGTCCCTTTATATAGTCGATGGATATTAAATACTATTTTTTACGCTGTTGCTTTGACATTTGGTCACTTAATTTTAGATACTCTTGGAGGATATGCTTTTGCGCGTTTAAAATTTCCACTAAAAAATTTCTGGTTTTCTTTATTTCTGGCAACAATGATGGTGCCCTTTCAGGTTGTAATGATTCCTCAATATAATTTAATGGTTAAATTTGGCCTGGTAAACACCTATACAGGTTTAATATTACCTAAATTAACAGGTGTATTTGGATTATTTTTAATGAGGCAATTTTTTTTAAATTTTCCAAGAGAATTAGAAGAAGCTGCAAGAATTGATGGAGCAGGAATTATTAAAACATTTTTTACTATAGTATTGCCAAATGCCAAACCTGCTATGACTGCACTTGCAATTTATACTTTTTTAGGCGCCTGGAACGATTTTATGTGGCCACTAATAATTACCTCTGATAAAACGATGTATACATTAACTATGGGATTAAACTTTTTCAAAACATCTTATTATACTTTTTGGCAATATATGATGGCAGCATCTATTTTAATGACAATACCTATGATAATTATCTTTTTATCTTTCCAAAATCAATTTGTAGAATCAGGAAAAGCAGCTGCAATAAAAGGTTAGGAGGAATAATATGTTAGAAGCTGTTATCTTTGATATGGATGGTGTAATTACAGATACAGTTCCTTTACATTACAAAGCATGGGAAAAAATGTTTAAAAATCATGGATATGAATTCAACTTTAATATTTACAAAGAAAAGGTCGATGGAAAACCGAGAATAAAAGGTATAGCATCAATTGCATCAAATGAAAATGATGAAGTTTTAAATAGTATGGCCGAAGAAAAACAAAAATATTTTTTAAATCTCATTGAAAATCATCCGCCAAAAATATTTGATGATGCTTTATATTTAATAAACTTATTAAAGAAAAATTCTATAAAAATCGCCGTTGCCTCTTCAAGTAAAAATACAAAAAAAATTTTACAGTCATTAAATATTTATAATTTATTTGATGATGTTATAACAGGATATGATTTTAAACACGGAAAACCTGATCCGGAAATTTTTTTAATAGCTTCTAAAAGATTAAATACTAAATTTCAAAATTGCATAGTAATTGAAGATGCTATTGAAGGAATAAATGCTGGAATAAATGCTGGAATGGTTACTATTGGAATAGCCCGACATGGGAATGAAATAGAATTGTCACATGCAAATCTAGTTGTAAAATCATTAAATGAATTAAATATTGAAAAACTAAATATTTTATTACAGGAGGCAAAAATATGATTTTATCTGAAAAAAAATGGCTACTTGAAGAAAATATTTTTGAAATTTCTCCTGTAAAAGAAACTATTTTTACACTGTCTAATGGTTACTTGGGTGTTAGAGGCACTTACGAAGATCTATTTTATAATGAAACTCCTGGAACTTATGTTGCAGGTATTTTTGATAAATCAGAAGCATCTGTCAAGGAATTAGTTAATTTCCCTTATTTCTGGGGATTAAGACTTTATATAAAATATGAATATTTAAATCCATTTGAGTGCAATATATTAGAATTTAAAAGGATACTGGATATGAAACAAGGAATTTTATACAAAAAAATGAGATTAAAAGATAAAAAAGGAAGAATAATGAAAATTGAAGGTTACAGATTTTTAAGTATGGATAAAAAAAATTTAGCTTTAATGACTTATACTATAACTTCAGAAAATTTTAGCGACAGAATAACAATAGAAACATTTATCGATGGTAGAACTTATAATTCAACAAAACACCCTAAAGACCGCGTGAAGCACTACTATCTAAACAATCATATCTTATCAGAGGATTATATATATGTAGAAGCATGGACAAAAGACGAAAAAAATAAAATTGGAATATTATCAACCATAGAAACAAAAAGCACTTTTACAAAAACTTCAAGAAATTTCATCGACTTTATTTCTCAATCTATTGATATTGACTTAAAAGTTGGTGAAAGTCATACTATAAACATTTATACAAGCATTTTGGACTCCAAAAGACATAATGATTTATTTAATAAAAATATTAAAGAAATTAATAAAGCAAAAAAAATTGGTTTTGAAAATCTACTTAAAAATCATTATGAAAAATTTAAAGAATTATGGAAAATTGCTGATATAAAAATTGTTGGTGATGAAAAGGCTGATAAATCCTTACGATACAATATTTTTTCGTTACTTTCTCTCGCAAATCCTGAAGATGAATTGGTTAGTATTGGAGCTAAAGGATTGCACGGTGAAGGGTATAAAGGTCATGTTTTTTGGGACACTGAAATATACATGCTCCCATTTTATATATATGAATATCCAAAAGCAGCCAAATCATTTTTAATGTATAGATATCACACTCTTGATAAAGCAAGAGAAAATGCCTTGAAAAATGGATATAGAGGTGCCCAATATCCATGGGAATCTGCTGATAACGGACAGGAAGAGACTCCAAAATGGGGTGAGGATTATTATGGGAACAAAGTGCGAATATGGACTGGTGATATAGAATATCATATAACAGCTGACATTGCTTACGCAATAAGAGAATATCTTAGAGCTACTGATGATTGGGAATTTTTTGTAAATTATGGTGCAGAAATTTTTTTTGAGACAGCAAGATTTTGGGCTTCAAGAGCTGAATATAATAATGAAAAAGATAGATATGAAATTAATAATGTTATTGGGCCAGATGAATTTCACGAACATGTTAATAATAATTTTTACACGAATTATTTGGCTAAATGGAATATAGAAAAAGCTTTTGAATATTTAAATATACTAAAACAAAAATTTCCAGAAAATTATTTAAAAATAATAAAAAAAATAAATTTGACAAACAGTGAGTTAAGAATATGGAAAGATGTAGCTGAAAAATTATATATTCCATGGAATAAATCTTCTCACTTAATTGAACAATTCGAAAATTATTTTAAACTTGAAGATTTCACAATTAGTAAATACAATGAGAAAAATATGCCAGAATGGCCTGAAGGTATCGATTTATCTAATTTAAATAAATACCAGTTAATTAAGCAAGCTGATGTTCTAATGCTAATGCATTTGTTACCAGAAGATTTTGATTTTGAAACAAAAAAGGTAAATTTTGAATATTATGAAAAAAGAACCATGCATAAATCCTCTTTAAGCCCCAGTATGTATGCAATAATGGGATTGGCAATAGGTAATCACTCTAAAGCCTATGAATATTTTATGAGAACAGCTTTAGTCGATTTGGAAAATAATCAAGGAAATACAGCCTTTGGATTACATGCTGCAAGCGCTGGTGGAACCTGGCAATCTATAATTTATGGGTTTGGTGGAATGTATATTGATAATAAGGAACAAATTACTTTTAATCCCTGGATACCTGAACATTGGAAAAGTCTAGAATTTAACATTATTTATAAAAACAAATTATTAAATATTAAAATCACCCAAAATTCATTTGATATAAAAGAACTGCCCTCCCTTACTGCAACATTAAACAACCTCACATGAGGTTGTTTTTTTCATAATTATATGATATAATCCATAAGAAGTGAATATTCTCCGGGGCAGGGTGAAATTCCCGACCGGCGGTGAAAGCCCGCGAGCCTTAATAAATGCTATTAAGGTTGATCTGGTGAAATTCCAGAGCCGACAGTTAAAGTCTGGATGGGAGGAGAACAAAGGCATATACTTAGATTTATTATTTGTATATTACAGTGATATCTCTATTGATATATATGCCAATAGTAATAAAAAATCATGCCCTGGAGAAATCCAGGGCAATTTTGTTATTGGGAGGAGAATTTATGGATAAAAAAAATATAATTAAAACTTTCGAATCAAGCAAACCAATAATTATTTGGGATGAAAAAAAAGAAATAGAAGCTGACTTTATTTTTCCAGCAGAATTAGCAAATAGCGATATTATTAATTTCATGGTATCTCAAGGAAAGGGATTATTATGCTTAGCAGCTGAAGAAATTTATCTTATCCAAAAAGGTTTTTTTAAACTTCCATCTAACAATATGGATGCATTAAATACAAATTATTTCATAACTATTGATCATAAAAAAAATGTAACAGGAATTTCTTCATATGAGCGTGCAAAGACTATAAAATCTATTACAGAAAACACTACTATAAATGACTATAAATATCCTGGTCATGTTCAACTTTTAGGAAGCATCGGTATTAATAAAAGAAAAGGACATACTGAAAGTTCCGTTGAATTAATGAAACTATTAGGATTTAAACCTTTCGCAGCTTTAATCGAAATTTTAGATGAAAATGGAAACTCCCATAACTTTAATTACATAAAATCATTATCTAAAAAATTCAAAATACCTATAATTTCTGTAGAAGATATAGTTATTGAAACAGTAAAAAACAACTTATATGTTAAACCTATTACAGAAGCCAAACTACCTACAAAATTTGGAAACTTTAAAATTATTGGTTTTGAAAATAATTTTGATAAAAAAGAACATTTTGCAATATATAAAGGCAATTTAAATAATAACCCTTTATTAGTTAGAATTCATTCAGAATGTGTAACTGGCGACGTATTAAATTCAAAAAAATGCGATTGTGGTAGCCAATTACATTTAGCCATGCAAAAAATAAATAATATAGGTAGTGGATTAATAATATATTTAAGACAGGAAGGAAGAGATATTGGTATTACTAATAAAATAAAAGCATATAAATTACAAGATAATGGTTTGGATACAGTAGAAGCTAATTTAAAAATTGGAATGCCAGCCGATAATAGAGATTATGCTATAGCTGCTCAAATATTAAAATCATTAAATATTAAAAATATTATTTTAATGACAAATAATCCAGATAAAGTTAAACAATTAAAAAAATACGGAATTAATGTAAAAAATATGGATACGCATATTGGAGAAATTACTCCAGAAAACAAGTTTTACTTAAAAATTAAAAAGTTAAAAATGAATCATAAAATTAAAATAAAGGAGGAAATATAAATGAAGGTTATAGAAGGAATCTTTGATGGAAAGAATTTGAAATTTGGCATTGTAGTTTCAAGATTCAATTCATTTTTCTCTGAAAAATTATTAGATGGATCTCTGGACGCTTTAAAAAGGCATAATGTAGAAGAAAATAATATCGATATTTTTAAAGTTCCAGGTGCTTTTGAAATTCCTTTTGTAGTAAAAAAATTAATAAAAAAGAATTACGATGCAATTATAGCTTTAGGTGTGGTAATTAGAGGTGAAACATATCATTTTGAAGTTGTATCTAATGAAGTTTCAAAAGGAATTGCTCAATTGAATTTGATGTCTGATGTACCAATTACTTTTGGAATAGTAACCTCAGAAACGCTTGAACAAAGCATAGATAGATCAGGTGCTAAAGCAGGAAATAAGGGATTTGAAGCTGCAATGGCAGCATTAGAAATGGCTAATCTGAATAAAATCTTGAAAGAGTGATTTTATGAATCATGAATATTTTATGAAATTAGCAATAAAAGAGGCTAAAAAAGGAATTGGAAAAGTAAACCCAAATCCTTTAGTTGGAGCTATTATAGTAAAAAATGGAAAAGTTATATCAAAAGGTTATCATGAATACTATGGTGGAAGACATGCGGAAATTGTAGCTATTGATAATGCTAAAGAAAAAAAGATTGATATAAAAGGAGCTACAATGTATGTAACTTTAGAACCATGTTCTCATTTTGGAAAAACCCCACCTTGTGCAAACAGATTGGCAAAAGAAGGCTTCAAAGAAGTTTATATAGGGATGTTAGATCCTAATCCATTAGTCAACGGAAATGGAGTAAAAATTTTAAAAGAAAATGGAATAAATGTAAAATTCAGTATTTTAGAAAATGAAATAAAAGAATTAAATGAGATTTTTATTACTTACGTTAATAAAAAAAGGCCTTTTATTGCCCTAAAATTCGCAATGACTATGGATGGCTTTATCGCTTCGAAAAATTTTGATTCAAAATGGATATCCAATGAAAAATCAAGAAAATTAGTTCATAAATTGCGGAATTATTATTCAGCAATTTTGGTTGGAGCCAATACATTAATATATGATAATCCAAAATTAACCTGCAGAATAAAAAACGGAAGAAAACCGATAAGAATTATTTTAGATAAAGAAGGAATTTTTTATAATAAAAATTTAAATATTTTTACTGAAAAAGGAGAAAATATAATTTTTTCTATTCTTAAAGTTGCTCCAAAACATAAAAATACGGAGATAATAAATGAAACAAATATAAATAAGATATTGAATATTTTATATGAAAAAGGAATAGACAGCATTTTAGTTGAAGGTGGTGCGACAATTCTATCCTTATTTTTAAAAAATAATCTTGTCGATAAAATTCATGTTTTTTATTCTCCTAAGATTATTGGTAACGGCATTTCTCCTTTCAATAAATTAAAAATTAATAATATAAAAGATTCTATAAAATTCAAACCTGTTAAAAGTAAAAAAATTGATAATAATATATATTGGGAGTTGATACCTTGTTTACAGGAATAATACAACAACTAGCAAAAATTCGCATTGCAAATAAATCAGTTATTATAGATAATCCCTTTAAAGATGTTCAATTAGGCGAAAGCATTGCTATTAACGGTGTTTGCTTAACTGTAGAAAGAATTGATAATAATAAACTTTATTTTTCAATAGGCGAGGAAACATATATAAAAACAAATTTAAAATATTACAATAATAAAATAGTTAATCTCGAAAGGGCTTTGCGATTAACTGATTTTCTTGGTGGGCATATTGTTACCGGGCATGTTGATGGAATAATCAAATTTTTAGGTATTAAAAAATCTTCAAATACATACTGGATGAAATTTAAAATCCCAACAGAAAAATGGGCTATTGCTAACAAAGGAGCTATTACAATTAATGGTATTAGTTTAACGATTGCAAAAAAAGATCTGGATTCGTTTGAAATACAGGTAATAGAACATACATATAAAAATACAAACCTACGATATTTGAAAATAAATGAATTTGTTAATTATGAAATAGATATAATTGCTCGTTATGTAAAAGAAATTGAAATATAATTGTTATTTTATTCTCATATAAAAATAAAAAAATCAGTTTATAATATTAATTGAAATATATATTTAAAACATATATGTCAAGGAGGGAAATAATGAAAATAGCGATTCCTGTATTAAACGATGATGGAAAAAATTCTAAAATCAGCGAACATTTTGGACATGCACCATACTTTGCCTTTATTATTCTCAAGGAAAATGGTGAGTACAAATTAAGTATAATAAAAAATCCTTTAGAAGAACATGGACCTGGGGATATACCAAATTACTTGCATAAAGAAGGTATTAGTCTTCTTATAGCCAGAGGGATTGGAGGAAGAGCAATTACATTTTTCGAACAACTCGGAATTCATGTAATTAGAGGTGCTGATGGAACTGTTGAAGAAATTATAAATGATTTAAAAGAACAAAAGCTATTTGATAGAGAATATGAAGTAAAAGAAAAATTTCATAATCATTAATATAAGGCCCATTATGGGCCTTATTCTTTAATCCATTTATAAACTTCTTCTTTTGTTATAGTGGCTAATGCAATATAATTATCAGCAGCCCCGTAATAAATATAATATTGATCATTATATTCTACCATTGCATCAGAAAATACTACCATAGGTACTCCACCAAACTTTTCCCATGGTTCTTCTGGCTCTAATATAGGTTTTTCACTTCTCTTTAAAACTTTTGTTGGATCTTCCAGATCTAACAACATAAATCCTAATCTATAAATATTTCGTGGAGCTTTTTGAACCCCATGATAAAGCAACAACCATCCGTATTCTGTTTTTAATGGTGGCCCAGCTATACCTATTTTTAAATCATCCCAATAACCTTCTCTGGGTTTAGCAATACTTATATAATCACCCCAATGAACTAAATCATCTGAGAAAGCTAACCAAATGTCTGGTTCCAATCTGTGAAACATTACATATTTATCATTTATTTTCTCTGATAAAATTCCAGCATCTTTATTTGGAGATTCTGGCAAAACAATTCCATATCTTTCCCAATTAAAGAAATTTGTTGTTGATGCTAAAGCAACACTTATATTAGTGGGTGAATATGCTGTGTAACACATATAATATTTCCCATCAATATAAGTTAACCTCGGATCTTCAACACCATACATCTCACTTATATCTTCAGGTTCAAATACGGGTTTTTCCATTCTGTTAAAATGTATTCCATCTGTACTAACAGCATATCCTATCCTTGATACCATATCTTCACCTTGTGCTCTGTATAGCATATGAAACAAATCTCCGTCATATACTACTGCTGGATTAAATACAAATCTTGATTCCCACAAATGATTTGGGTTTGGTGAAAATAACGGATTTAATGGATGCCTTTTTAATTTTAGTTCCAATTAAAACACCTCACTTTAATGTAATTGAAATTCCTTGTAAGAAGTATTTTCTAAATATTAAAAACAGAATGACCATAGGAATAGTTTGTATAACAGAACCTGCTAATATTGGACCAATATATGCACCATATTCATGATTAAAACTTGCCAATAAAACAGACAATGGCATTTTATTATAATCCTTCATTACAATTAATGGCCACATAAAATTATCCCATATACCTATAAATGTAAATAATGAAATTATAGAAAGTGCTGATTTATTTAAAGGCATCATTATTTTAAAAATTATCCATAAATCAGTAGCGCCATCCATTTTTGCAGCCTCAATATAATCATTTGGAGTACTTCTATAACTCTGTGTTAACATAAAAATTCCCCATCCGCTCATTAAACTTGGTAATATAAGAGCAGAATAAGTATTCAATAATCCTAAATTTCTTATCAAAATATAAAGTGGAATAGTAAACATAAATCCGGGAAATACCATTTGAAAAATTAGAAAATCAAATATTTTATCTCTACCTCTAAATCTTAGCTTAGCTAATGCATAAGAAATTATTGCTGATGTTAACACAACAGAAATAGTTACAGTTAATGAAATAAACAAACTATTAAAAAACGCACGTATAAAAGGTCTTTGCATTTTTTTTGCACTTTCTAATATAAATTTAAAATGCTCTAATGTAAAATGCGTTGGCCAAAATCTTGTATATATTTCATTTGAAGGCTTTAGAGAGGACATAAATAGCCAGATATATGGATATAGCCATAATAATGACAATGAAAACATTATTATATGAAAAATTATAACACGTATTTTTTTCATACTATATCAACTTCTCTTTCCAATAATTTTCTTGTTATCCAGATAATGACAAAACTAAATATAGCAGTAAATATAGACATTGTTGCTGCATATGTTGGATCCAACTTTTGAAAGGCTGATGTATACATTACCATCATTGGCATTAAAGTACTTCTCATGGGACCACCACCTGTAATCATATATGGTTCAGTAAATATCCCAAAAGATAATGATATTGCAAAAACTAAAACCATAACTATTGAGGGATTTAACAGTGGCAATGTTATTTTAAAAAATTTAACATATTTATTTGCTCCATCTAATTCTGCAGCTTCATATATATTGTTTGGAATACTTATTATACCAGCATATAATATCAAACCATAATAACCTATAAATTTCCATACAACAATTAATGAAATGGAAAACATTGCTAATTGAGGACTTGTAAACCATGGAATAGTTGTATTGAATAATTTATAGATTATCTGATTTAAAGGACCATTTTCAGCAAACAATTTAGAAAACATTATTGAATAAGCTACACCAGAAGATATATTTGCTACTAAAAAGGATAAGGCTACAAATGTTTTCCCATATTTTATTTTACTCAAAGCCAATGCAAACAATAAAGAAAAAATTAATACAATGGGAATATAATACATTAAAAAATTTAATACATTAAAAAAAGCTTTCCAGAATATAGGATCATATAATACTCTTAAAAAATTTCTAAAACCTGCAAATCTGGGGGAGCCTACATATCGCCATCTGGAAAAAGCTAAAATTACAAGCCATACAAATGGATATCCCCAAAAAATAGCCGCATATACAAGGTATGTTGAGGATATAAGAAGCCCCTTTCGGGCTTCTCTTTTTCTTATATTTTTTGTCATATAATCACCATATTATTCTATTAATTTTTTTCACAGAATTTTTTACAGCATCTTCTGCATTTGCTTTTCCATACATAATAGGTTCTATTAAACTATAAGTCATTTCATCCTGCACATCTACTGTTTTCGAAATTAAAGCTGGAGGTATTGCATATCCAACATATTTTGCATACTCAGCAGCTAAAGGATTTTTATCAAAAAAATCTTTAAAAAGTGGATTCTTTAGCAAATCTGACCTTGCAGGTGGCATCTTTGTCATTTCTAACCATAATTTATCATTTTCCGGATTAGAATATACCCATTTTACAAAATCCCATGCTTCTTTTTGATGTTTGGAACTTTTAAATATAACTAATCCTTTAGTATCTGCAAAAGTGTAAATAGGTTTGTCATTTGGATAATTATCTGGAACTACTGGTGGAGTTATAGTAATATTTTTTATTATTTCTGGGAACTGATTTTCTGCATATGGTATTTCCCATGGACCTTTTAAACTTCCAATTATCACACCGTTATATAAAGGAGCATTACCTAAATCAACAGCTGTCCATTTATTTTTAAACATTGTTTCAAAAAACTTAGCTACTTTTATCCCCGCGTCGTTATTATATACTGCACGATACTTTTTTAAATCTATATAAGGTTTTCCTTCACTTGCAGCATAATAATAAGTAATATAATCAAACCATCTATCCCACCAATTTCTCCCTGCAACTACTCTCATAGTATATTTTTCTTTTGGAACAACAAATTTTTTTGAAAGTTCATAAATTTCAGAATACGTTCTAGGAGGTTTTTTAAATCCATATTCCTGTAATATATCCTTTCGCCACCACATTAATATAGGATTTGAATATATAGGTAAAACATAACTTTTACCCATAAATTTCCAACCTTTTATAATATCATTCATTTTTCTTTGTGAAACTACCTCATCAAAACCAGGTAATTTACTTAATTCAACCAGTTGATCTAATTCAATTAATTGTGCTGCAAAACCAGAAAAAATATTAGTACATATATCAGGTGTTCTTCCCGAAGCTATAGCACTTAAAATTGCTTCTTCAGAGCTTCCAGCTGCTGGAATAGTAGTCCATTCTATATCTATATCCGGATTTAATTTTTCATACTCTGAAACTAACTTTTTCCAATATGCTTCTTGATTAGGATTAGGCGCTGTCCAAAATACTATTTTTGTTTTTGCAAATGACATAATAATTAATGTTAAGAATAAAACGAATAATAACTTTTTCATTTTCAAACCCCCTTTGTAGATTTTCTTTCTATAAATTCGGTAAATAATGAAGTTACGTACGGATGTAAATTTTTACCATTAATAAGTTCAATAACTCTTTCCAATGCAACATTTCCCATTTCATACTTAAAAACTTTTACTGTAGATAATGATGGTTCAACTGTTGAGGAAAATACAATATCATCAAACCCTATTATTTGTATGTCCTCAGGTATTCTAATTTTCTTTTTTTTCAAAATATTTATAATCATTACAGCAATTGGATCATTTGATGTGAAAATTATTTCTGGATTTTTTGATAAGATTAAATCTATAATATAATTTATAGAATTTTGAGTTTCTGCAACTTCATAAGTTATAGGCAGTAAATTACTATTTTTCATTGCCAATTCATATCCTTCAAACCTTCTCCTAAAACCATAAAATTCTAAAGATCCGTGTACATGTACAATTTTTTTATACCCTCTTTTTATCATCTTATCTATAACATAATATGCTCCATCAAAACCATTTGAAATTATTGCATTTATTTTTTTACCCATAATATAATTATCAATCAAAACTTTATGTATCTTGCAATCTAAAATCTCAAATGGAATTTTATCTGAACCCAAAATCAGTATACCATCGCATATTTTTTTTTGATTTATAAATTCATCAAAAGTCATTAATCTTATTTCAGCTTTATTTTCTTTTGCTCCATCGTATATTCCTTTTAACACTGTAGAATAAAAATCCATTTCACCATATTCATTTTTTCTTTTTTCTAATATATTTTTTATTCTATTACTAATTAAAACTCCTATTTTAAAACCATATTTTACCTTTGCTAAATGTTTTGCTTGACTCGAAGGTTTGTAATTAAGTTCTTCAACAGCTTTTAAAACCTTTATTTTTGTTTTTTCTGAAAATTTTCCTTTATTGTTTAATACACGAGAAACTGTTGCAATTGATGTTCCAGCCAACTTTGCAACATCTTCTATTGTTGCCATATTATCACCTCGTTGTGTAAGCGCTTAACTAATAATATAATATCATAGATAATTAAAATACAAAAATTTGAAAATGACTAGTTAATATTGATTATAGTTTTTTATAGTATCTTACGTATTATTATCAAAGGAATTCTAATTTTTCATTGTAATTTTTTATTATTTTTATAATTTATAAAAATAAAAGAAATTCTATCGTAATAAACGATTTTTAATTATAATATCTTCTAAAAACTAATATTCAGCTTAAAATATGTTTTGAATAAATGAATTTATATTATATAATGCAAATGTGTAAGCGCTTAACTAAAATAGAAATACGGATATCTTCATTTTGAGGTGAGTTTTATGAGTGTGAATATTAGTATAATCGGGGCTGGAAGTGCTGTTTTTTCAATGAAACTTATAAGTGATATATGTAAAACAAATGAGTTGTCAAATAGTAAAATAACTTTAATGGATATTGATGAAGAAAGATTAAATGCTATATATTTATTAGCAAATGAAATTGCTAATAAATTGAATGCATCTATTAATTTTAAAAAGACTTCTATTTTAGAAGAAGCAATTAAAAATTCAGATTTTGTCATTAATACAGCAATGGTTGGTGGACACAAATATTTAGAAAAAGTTAGAAGTATTAGTGAAAAATATGGGTATTATAGAGGTATTGATTCTCAAGAATTTAATATGGTTTCTGATTATTTTACAATCTCTAACTACAACCAGTTAAGTTTTGCTCTTACTGTTGCAAAACTTATGGAAAGATTTTCACCCAATGCTTGGTTAATACAAGGTGCTAATCCTGTTTTTGAAATAACTACACTAATTTCAAGAGAGTCTTCTATAAAAATAATAGGGATATGCCATGGCCACTATGGTATTGAAGATATTATTAAAAATTTGAATATCGATAAAAATAAAGTATCATGGCAAGTCGCTGGCTTTAATCATGCTATATGGTTAAATAAATTTGAATATAATGGGAAAAATGCTTATCCTTTATTGGAAAAATGGATAGAAGAAAACTACCAATATAATCCAGAACATCCGTTTAATGATCAGTTGAGTCCGGCAGCCATTGATATGTATAACTTTTATGGTTTATTTCCAATTGGTGATACTGTTAGGAATAGTTCTTGGAAATATCATTACACTTTTGAAGATAAGAAAAAATGGTATGGTATACCTTGGGGTGGTGCTGATTCAGAATTAGGCTGGAAATGGTATCAAAACATGCTTGAAGAAGTAACAAAAACTATTAAATACTTATCAAGGTTAGTTACAGAAAATCCGGAAAAAGATTTTTCAAAATTATTAGAAATCTCTTTAAAAAGATATAAATTACAATCGCATTTTAAAGAAGAAATGAAAAATATATTGAATCCAAATTCTTTAAGCAAAGAACAACATATTCCTTTTATAAATGCTATTGTAAATAATAAGGAAGTTCGCCTTGTGTTAAATATAATGAACTCAAACATTATTGAAAATATCCCCAAAAATGTCGCTGTTGAAGTTCCAGTTAAGGTAAATAAAAATGGAATTCATCCTGAAAAAATTTTTCCTAAGTTAAATAAAAGAATTTTATATTATTATCTTTATCCTAGAATGATACGAATGGAGATGGCTCTTGAAGCATTTTTAACTGGTGATATTAAACTTCTTGAAGAATTTTTAATTCGAGATAGAAGGACTCATTCTTATGAACAAGTAAAAGATGTTTTAAAAGAAATTATTTGTCTTCCTGAAAATAAAAAAATGAAAGAACATTACAAATATTAAAGGGGGTATATTATGAAAAAATTTGTATTTTTGACTTTAGTTGTTATTTTGACTATTTTTGTAATGGCAGAAGAAAAGGTCATTGAAGTACGTGCTAATCAAATGACATGGATGGAAGTACCTTATAAAATTTCTTTTTCAAAAATGCTTGATATTGTTGGTGAAGATTTCGAAGCTAATTGGTATTCTATCAGAGTTGTTGATGAAAACGGAAATTATTTACCTTATCAAATCGATGATATAGACGGCAACAAACGTATATCTTCTGACGATGTATTGTTATTCACGTTTAAAAAAACTGCTAAAATCATCATTTCAGATGACTCAAATATGGATTTAATGAATTTCAATCCTTATTTTTCTATTGAAAAAAATAACGATGAATATTTAATCACTTCAAAAGACTTTGATATAAAAATAAATAAATATGGTTTGGCAAACTTCGTTAGATATAAAGATATAAAAGGAAATATATATAACGAATTAGGAACTGCAAGAATAGCTGGCTGGTCTGGAAGCACTTTCTATATCAATGGAAAATTAGGAAAACATGTAGAAATGACTTCATCTGGCCTATCTATTGAAAAAGTTAGAGTTTTGGATGCTGGTCCTATTGCAGTAACAGTTATTTCTGATTTATATTCCCGATTGCTACCAGGATTAAATCAACATATGGTAACATATATTTTTAAAACTGGTGATGTATTAGTTGAAAATACATTTTCTTTTACAAACTATGTTGACATAATGAAATTGCAGGTCATGGCTACATCACCTATCACAAGCGTTGATGATAACGCTTTACATATTCTTCCATTATTTAGAAGAATGGTATGGGCTGAACAAATAAATGGAACGCCTTTAGATTATTGGTCACAAAGAAATGCTATAAAATACGTAAACGGAAAACCATATATTGAATTTTCTGCTATTGATTCCATGAAACCTTTATGGTGGGGAGCAACATATGCTTTTGTTTCTGAGGAAAATTGGAGGGCTAATTTCTCACCAAAATATGGAATTGGTGCAGCAGAAATATTACCAGAAAAACCTGTTGTATATTCCAATTTAAAAGACTTTGTTTTCCATGATTTTTGGTTCTATGAAAGTAGAGAATTCAGAGATGGTATTTTCAGATGGTTACCAGGTGAAATGGATAATTATAAAGCAACTAAAGGTGTTTTTCCACCGTATTCTGAAGAAAATGTTGGAAAATACTGGATGGCTAAATTTAAAGCTGGAGATGTTGTAAAGTATAATAGGTATTATTCTATTTTCCAATCTCGTGATACAACAGAAGCTATTAACTTTTTAGAAAAACGTTCTGCTGAAATTCAAGGAATTCATGTAATCGAAAAATAATATAAGGGCACTTAACGTGCCCTTTTTTGGAGGGTGAATATGAAAAATAAATACATAATTCTTTTTTTTATCGTATTTTTCTCTTTAAATTTATTTTCAATTGAATTAAATTTCTCACATCTCGAATTTTTAAGAGATACCTTTAAGATAAACGATAAAAATGTAGTTGGATATTGGATATACGCCGATAAATATGGTCAAAAATATGTACATAAAGAAGCTATCGGTGAAGGCGTTACCTGTGTAGATGATGTTGCAAGAGTTGCTATACTTTATACAGATCTTTACAAAACAAATAAAAATGATTTTTATTATCAAAGAGCTAAAGAAGCTTTAAATTTTGTCATCTCTATGCAAGATTTTGATGGTGATTTCTACAATTTCATTTTAAAAAATGGAAATATAAACAAATATGGAATAACAAGTAAAAAATCAGGAAGTTGGTGGGCTGCAAGGGCTTTTTGGGCTTTGAGTAATGCTATAAATGTATTTCCTGATGATTTATTTAATAAAAAATTGATAAATTCTGCTAAAAAGGCCAAATCTTTTTTATTAAAAAAACTGGATTCTAATTATTTATTAAATAAAAGTTCCGATGTGTCTTCAATTTTTTTATTAGGATTATCCGCTTACTATAATCAGTACCCAAACAATAGTGACTTAAATTATATAATCAACATAGCTGATTCAATATTAAAAACACAAATATCAAATGGACCTTTTAGCGGCTCTTATAACGAAAGTTCTGATAATAATCGTTATTTATGGCATACATGGGGATCAAGACAGGGTGAGGCTCTCATTGAAGTTTATAAAATTACAAAAAATATAAAATATTTAAATTCTGTAAAAAAATATGTCGATTTTTATGATTTACTACTTTCAATTGGACCTGTATATGAAATAAAAGATTATATAAAAAAATATCCATATTTATCTTATGGGTTAGAAACAATAATTTCTACTTTATCAAAACTATATCTTGTGACAAAAGAAGATATTTATGCTGTTAAAGCATTTTTATTTGGTTCTTTTTATAATGGGAATAACCATTTAAACTCTCCTTTTACCGGCAAAAACGGAGAAGGATTCGATGGCATGCATTCTGTTTATATTAATCAAAATGCTGGTGCAGAATCAACTGTGTCATATCTAATTTCTTTAGAAAGATTGAATGAATTACCAAAAACTTTTGAAAAATTTTATTTTTCAAAAACTATAGACAATGGAAATTCTTTGCTTTTAGAAGCTGAAAAAATGGATTATGGAATTTATTCATTTGAATTAGAAAATACAAATAATATACAGATTAAAACCAATGAAAAAATAGCCTTGAAAACATATATAAATATTTCAGGAAACTATTATATATATTTAATAGGAAAAATTCCTGATTCAAAAATAAAAATATATTCCGGTAAAAATAAAATAATAGTAAATAATAAAATTTTTATTCCTATTGAACTTGAAAAAGGTAAATTAACAATTTCGATAACTCCTAAAGAAACGTTATATCTGGATCAAATATTGATTATTCCAAAAAAATTCAAATTTGTTGTTAAAGTAAAAAATGAATTTTTTGAGATTTTAAATAATGAATATAGAATTATTTCATATAATAGTGATGATATTTCATATAAAAAAGACTTATTAAATATAAAAATAGATTTTATAAAGAAGGATAACTATTATATTGCAAATTTAGATAATATTTTTAATAATAATGGTATTGTAGAATTTTCAGAAAGGAAAGAAGGAAACTTTGACAATCCAGATGGAGTTTTCGGTGCTAAATATCCTGCAGAGGAAATTGAAAAATATTTATCTAATAATATATTAAAATATAACAACATACTATTTAAAATAAAAATCCAAGGTTTAGATAATTTAATAGCAGTTGGGCAAAAATTAGAACTAAAAAATATAATTGGAAATACTTTATATATTTTAGGATCATCTGATCACGGAAATTACCAAGCAAAACTTATTATTGAATATACTGATGGAACACTTCAAGAAGAAATACTTAGTTTTTCTGATTGGTGCCAGCAACCTATTTTTAATGAAAATATCGTTATTGATACAAAATATAGATATAATGGTATTGGTATAAAAGAAAATTTGAATCCTAAAATTTATTTAAACAAGTTTTTATTAAAGAATAAAAAAATCAAATATATTTATCTTCCCAAGAAACCAACCATGCATATTTTTGCTATTACTATAAAACAAAATTAATTCATAATATTTTGTAAAATAACATAATTAAAAGACATAATGGAAAACATTAGGATAATATAAAAATCAAAGTAAAAAAGCCTTTCAGAATTTTTGAAAGGCTTTTTTATTATTTAATTAATATTATTGAATAAGATAAACAACTAAGACGGTGATAAATATTACAATTATTGAATTCATGTTTAAAAAAGATAGTATAAGTGCAGTGATAAAACCAATAATACCAGAAAAAATATTTCCTGTAGAATAAAAAATATCGGGAATAATTAACATCCCTAAAATTGTGTACGGGATATATTTAAAAAATTTTTTTAAAAAAGAATTAGAAGTCAATTTCTCAGCAATAAAAAAAGGAACAATTCTGGGAATCAAAGTAACAATACTCATTAATATAATAGTTATAATATATTTATTCATTAATATCATTCCCTATGTGTTTTTCAAAATATGCAAAGATAAAGGATATAATAACAGATACAATAATTATACTAAAATATTTCGGAAGATAATTTCTTACAATTATATAAATAATGATAGAAATTATAACGCTTAAAAATTCATAATATGATTTTTTTATATTTGGAATTAAAATACTCAAAAACATTGCATATAATGCTATTCCCATACTATTTTTTAGCGTAGTATTAAATGTTGATGAAAATAATAACCCTATTAAAGTACCAAAATTCCAACCCAGATATGATATTGATATTAATCCAAAAAAGTAATTAAAGGTAATTCTATTTTTATTATTAAAATAAGCTATAGAAAATGTTTCATCAGTGATACCCAAAGAAAGAAAATAGAAATATTTATTTTTTTCAGATTTTGTAGCAATAGTAGAAGACATTAATATATGTCTTAGATTAAGAAAAAAAGTTGTTATAACAATTTCAAAAATAGAAGCATTTTTTAACATTTCAACTGCAACAAATTGACTAGCACCGGCAAATACCATTAAAGACATAAGCCATCCAACATATCGTGGATAATTATATGTCTTTACTAAAATTCCAAAAGCAATTGCTATTGTAATATAACCTATAGAAATGGGAATTCCATCTTTTAATCCTCTAATAAATTCTTTCATGTTAAACGACTCCTAAATATTTTTTTTATTATACCATAATTTAAATCAGGAAGAAATATAAATTAAAAATGTTTAATTTATATTAATAAAAAACTATAAATAGTTATCTTATATTATAATCAAGTTTAATAAGGGATAATCTGTTTTTGATTTCTATGTTAAATATGTTTTAATATTATCGGTAACGTTATCGGTAACGTTACCGATAATTGGGGTAATAAATTTTCGGGGTGATAAATATGAAAAAAAAAGAAATTACAATTAAAGATATTGCAAATATTGCAGGAGTTTCTATAAATACAGTTTCACGAGCTTTAAATAATAAACCTGATATAAATGAAAAAACAAAAAAAAATATATTAAAAATAGCAAAAGAGTTAGGATATGTTAAAAATGTAACTGCCAGTTCTTTGCGCAATAAAAAAACAAAAACAATTGGTGTTCTTTTCAAAGATATAACTAATCCTTTTTTTGTTGAAGTTTTAAAAGGAATAGAAAAAGCTACAAAAGAAAATAATTATAGTTTAATTTTAATGGATGTTGAAAAAGATTATAATGTTGAAAAAAAAGCTTTAAAAATAATGGCAGAAAAAAGAGTAGATGGCATAATCCTAAGTCCAGTAAGAGGCGCAAATAGAAAATTTAAAGATATTATGCGACTGGGAATACCTTATGTAATATTAGGCGATCATTTTGAAAGTATTGACGCTGATGAAATTTATGCAGATGATGTAAAAGGAGGGTATATTGCTACAAAACATCTTATCGAAAGTGGTGGGAAAAATATTATTTTTTTAAGTGTGAAAAATCATAATTTTGTATCTTATTCTAGATTTTTGGGTTATAAAAAAGCCTTTGAGGAATTTAAGTTAACAATAAATGAAAAGCTAATTTTTGAGATTGATGAAGATGTAAATGCAGCTTATAAAAAAACAATTGAAATTATAAATAAAAAAATCTTTTTTGATTCCATATTTTGTTTCAATGATATTTTAGCTTTTGGTGCTCTAAAAGCCTTAAGAGAAAAAGGTTTCAATATACCAGATGACATAAAGATAGTTGGATACGATGACATAATATATTCATCAATTATTGATTTAACAACCATTCGAATACCAAAATTTGAATTAGGCTATAAATCTTTTCATATGCTTTTAAATAAAATAAATAACAAAACAAAAAAAGGGGAAAAAATAATTCTTGATGTTGAATTAATACAGAGGAAAACTACATAGATATCTTAAAAACAGGGGGTGTATTTATGAAAAAGTTTGTTTTGGGTATATTAGCACTTTTATTAGTTGTATCTAGTGTTTTTGCTGCATCAAATGATTTGGAAATTTTCAGTTGGTGGACTGGTGGTGGTGAAGAAGAAGGTTTAATGGCCTTATTTGCAAGATTTAATCAGTATTATCCAGATATCAATATTATTAATGCCGCTGTAGCTGGTGGTGCAGGAACAAATGCAAAAGCCGTTTTGAAAACACGTATGCTTGGAGGAAATCCTCCAGATTCTTTCCAGGTTCATGCTGGTATGGAATTGACTGATACTTATGTAATTCCTGGATTAATGGAACCATTGACAAATTATTTAAAAGAATGGGGAGTATATGATAAGTTCCCTAAAGATGTTATGAAAATAGTCAGCTATCAAGGTGAAGTTTATTCTATACCCGTAAATGTACATAGAGGGAATGTAGTATTTTATAACAAAAAAATATTCAAAAAATTAGGATTAACAAAGGAACCAACAACATGGGCTGAATTTTTTGATGCTTTAAAAAGAGCTCAAGCTGCTGGATATATTCCTTTAGCTTTAGGTGATAAAAACAAATGGACTACAACACATTTATTTGAAAATATTATGTTATCACTTTATGGTCCAGAAAGTTATAAGGGATTATTTGAAGGAAAAACTTCATTTAATTCGCCTGAAATGGAAATGTCTCTTGTTCTTTTAGAAAGATTAATACCTTTCTTTAATAGAGATCACTCTGCATTAACCTGGCAGGATGCTGGAAGGCTGGTTTTTGAAGGAAAAGCTTTATTTAATGTAATGGGCGATTGGGAAGAAGGTTATTTTAAAACTTTAGGTTGGACTCCTGGTGTCGATTTTGGTTGGTTTGCTCTTCCTGGAACATCTAATGCATTTATGTTTATTTCTGATACATTTGGGTTACCTAAAAATGCACCTCATAGGGAAAACGCATTAAAATGGTTAAAATTCATCTCTACAAAAGAAGCTCAGGATATTTTCAATCCTATAAAAGGATCTATCCCTGCAAGAATTGATGCAGATAAATCTAAATATGATGTATATTTGACATGGTCAATGAATGATTTCGCTACTGTATCTGTTGTACCTTCAATTATTCATGGGTCTGCTGCTCCAGAAGGTTTTGTTACAGGTTTAAATGATGCTCTTAATAGATTCCTTGTAAAGAAAAATATTTCCAATACATTAAGAGATATAATGTGGGCTGCTGAAGATGAAGGTTATGTAACTGAGTAATAATGTAAAACCCGGTTCTTAGAACCGGGTTTTATAAAATAAGGTGGTGAAAATATGAGCATTCAAAGAAGAAAATCTAAAATTGGCTTTTTTATTATACTTCCATCATTAATATTAATAGGTATATTTGTATATTATTTTATTTTTTTGACAATAAGAACGTCTTTTTCCAATTGGAATAGTTTTGGTAGTTTATTAAGGGGAATATATAAATTTGTTGGATTTAGAAATTATCAAAGAATTTTTATGGATGAACGTTTTCAAACAGATTTATGGAATACTTTATACTTTACACTCTTTTTTATTTTTGGTTCCATAAGTCTTGGACTGTTCCTGGCTAATATGATTGATAAAGGAATTAAAGGTTCAAGATTTTTTCAAAATTTATTTTTATTTCCTATGGCTATAGCTTTTGTTGTTACAGGAACAGTATGGAGCTGGATATTCGCTCCTGGAAATATTCCAAAAGACCCGCAGGGAATAAATTTATTATTAAAAATTTTCGGATTAGAAAATTTGCAATGGTTGTGGTATACCAGTTCCGAAAGTATTTATCACTTTAATTTTGCTTTAATACCTGTTATTATTGCAGCAATATGGCAAATGTCCGGTTATATTATGGCCATGTATTTAGCAGGTTTAAAAGCTATTCCAGAAGAAATACTGGAAGCAGCAAGGGTTGATGGAGCAAATGAAAATTATATATTCTGGAAAATAAAAATGCCTTTGTTAAAACCAATTACATTAAGTGCTATGATTGTTCTAGGACATGTATCTTTAAAAATTTTCGATTTAATATATGCCATGACAGGTAGCGGTCCAAATAATGTCACAGATGTTCCAGCTATTTATATGTTTGAATTGACATTTAGATCTAATAAATATGCTATGGGTTCTGCTATATCTGTTATTATGTTATTAATGGTTGCAATAATTATTATTCCATACCTTTATTATTCCCTTAGAAGGGGCGTGAGTTCATGACAAAAATTAAAATATCTATTTCATATATAATATTGATATTAGTATCTTTATTTTTTATTACGCCATTTTATGTCACTTTAATAACAAGTTTTAAACCATTAAGTGAAATTTCCATCGCTACTATGTGGAATTTCCCAAAACATTTTTCTTTTGACGGATTTATTGGTGCATTTAAGAAATTAGCTCCAAATATGAAAAATAGTTTTTATTTAACAATACCGGCAACAATTATATCAGCTTTTTTAGGGTCTATAAATGGATTTGCTCTTTCTAAATTAAAATTTAAATTTTCAAATCTCATTTTTGCACTTATCTTATTCGGTATGTTTATCCCTTATCAAAGTGTTTTATTTCCTTTAATACAATTTTTTCAGAAAATTGGGCTATATGGCACAATTCCTGCGTTAATTATAATACATGTAATTTATGGTATACCAATCACAACACTTATGTTTAAAAATTATTATGAAGAAGTCCCTGATGAATTAATAGAAGCCGCTTCTATTGATGGTGCAAACCTATATGATGTTTATACAAAAATTTTATTGCCAATCTCACTACCAGGTTTTGTTGTCGTTGCTATCTGGCAATTTACAAATATATGGAATGAATTTCTATTTGCAGTAACAGTTACCAGTAATCCTGCCAAGCAACCTATAACCGTAGCTCTTGTTAACTTAGCAGGAAGTCAGGTTGTTGAATGGAACATACAGATGGCAGGTGCTTTAATTGCTGCCTTACCAACACTTATTGTATATATTGCACTTGGAAAATATTTTATAAAAGGTCTTTTAGCCGGGTCAGTAAAAGGATAGGTGGTTTTATGAATATATTTAATATAAAATATATCGATCATTTTTTAGAGATTAAAAATAACAATTATATACTTAGATTTTATATAGAAAAAATCCCCGAAGGATTTATTGTTAGAGGAAAAATAAAGGGAAAACCTGGTCGAATTGAAATTTTTAGAGATATTGGCGACAGATTTTTATTTATAAATAACTGGCAAAGTTCGGGAAGTTCAAAAGTTATTGATACAGATAAATATTATACATCTCATATGAAAAGGTCAGAATGTTGTAATCATATCTTTTCAGAATTAATTAAGGAAAGTATTGTTTCTGATTATTTTTTAGGTAAAAAAAATGCTTTATATGGATTTTTGACTTCAAAATTTGCACACCCATTTTTCATTATTAAAAACAACGAAGTTATCGGATATCTTGATTATTTTGATAAAATTTTTGAAGATTTTACAAATATTGAATCCTTTATTTATTTAGAAAATATGCCTTTAGAAAAACTTCTGGAAATTTATGCAGATTATGTAAAAGCTGAAAACAATATTAAATTTTCCAAATGGAAGCCTGTTGTATGGTCCTCGAAATATTTATATTTAAAAAAATTTAAATGGAATAATATTTTAAAAAATCTTGAATTATCAAAAGATTTTAAATATGATGTTTTTCAATTAGATGATTCATGGCAAAAAGATATTGGAGATTGGATACCTAAAGATTCATTTCCAAAAATTTCCGAAATATCTAAAACTATTAATAAATACGGATATATTACAGGTTTATGGTTAGCGCCATTTAGCATATCAGAGACATCAGAAATTTTCAAAAAACACAAAGAATGGTTAATAAAAGATGAAAATAATTTACCAAAAGTGGCTTATATTTATTTTAACAAAAAAATATACGCTTTAGATACAACTCACCCTGATGCACAAGAATATATCAAGAAAACATTTTTGTATTTAAAAAATAATGGAATACAATATTTTAAAATTGATTTTTTATTCTCTGGAGCTACTCCAGGAAAAAGATATTTAAATGTTACTCCTATTGAAGCCTATCATATTGGTATGAAAATTATAAAAGAAAGTTTAAAAGATAATTTTATTTTAGGCTGTAAAGCTCCCTTATTGCCTTCATTTAATTATGTAGATGGAATGGAAATAGGAACATCGCCACATTGTAATATTGATGATTATGACTTTGTATCCCCCTATGTTTATTCGTTAAAAAATACAATTTCTAAATTTTTCATGAATGAAAAATGGTGGTGGAATAATCCAGGTTGTTTATTATTAAACACAAAAAACTCCGGATTAAATAGTAAAATAGTTGAAATGCATGCTTATGTATCAAGTTTTTTAAATAATATGACTATACAATGTGATAATTTATCAAAAGAATTAAAAAAAGATATATATTTCAAAACCTTAAAGTTTAGAAATGGAACATATAGTGTTAAAGGATTAATGAATATTAATAACGAATACGAAATAATATCTTACTTACCATTTTATGGAAGAATAAATATAAAGATAAATTTAAACAATATTGAATATAAAATTTTTTCAGATATAGAATATCCAGAATTGGAAAAAACTATAGAATTAAAAAATGATAAAAGATTATTCTATTATTACAGCGAAAAGAGTGATAATAATGTTTGAAAGAAGATATAATCCCATTACTGATGAATGGGTAATGATATCCTCCTCACGGCAAAAAAGGCCAAATCTTCCTGAAAATAGCTGCCCAATTTGTCCTGGGGTATTAGAGTTACCTGCTGAATATGATTTAGTAAGTTTTGAAAATAGATTTCCGGCATTAAAAAAAGATGCACCGGAAATTGAAAATAAAAGTAAAGTTTTAATTAAAGAGAAATCTCAAGGTTTTTGTGAAGTTATTGTATATACCAAAGAACATAATTCTGAGTTATCCAAAATGTCAATAAAACAAATTGAAAAATTAATAAATATGTGGGCTGATAGAACTTTAACACTTTCAAAATATGACTTTATAAAATATATATTTATTTTTGAAAACAAAGGGAAAGAAGTTGGAGCTACTTTGCCACACCCTCACGGACAATTATATGCATTTCCTTTTTTGCCTCCAAGAATAAAAGCAAAAATGCAATCCATGGAAAAATGGTATGTTGAAAAGAAAACCTGTACTATATGTGAAATTATCAAAGAAGAAATTAAAATAAATGAAAGAATCATATATGACACAGAAAATTTTATTGCCTTAGTTCCTTTTTACGCTCGTTATCCATATGAAGTACACATTTATCCAAAAAGACATATTGAAACAATTTATGAATTATCAAACAAAGAAAAGAAAGAATTCGCCCTTGTTCTAAAAGTTATTACAAATAAATATAATAAATTATTTGATACTCCATTTCCTTATATGATGATGTTTTTTCAAAAACCTTTTAATATAAACAAGAGTACACATTTCTTTCATTTCCATGTAGAATTTATCTCTCCAATGAGAGGTCCGAATTTAATAAAATGGATTGCCAGTGTAGAAAGTGGAACATGGGCTTTTATAAACCCTGTTGATCCTGAAAAGGCGGCAGAACAATTGAAAAATATAAAGGTGGAGATAAAATGAAATATAAAGCTCCAGGAAGAATTAATATAATAGGAGAACATACTGATTATAATGATGGATATGTATTACCTTTTGCAATAAATAAATATATTTTTTTAGATATAAAAAAATCAGATAAATTTTTATTTCATTCAAAAAATTTAAATCAAGAAATATCCATAAACGAATTAAGAAAAACTAATACTTGGGCAGATTATATTATTGGTATTATACTAGAAATCAAAAAAAAGTATTCTGATATACCTCCTATGAAATTTCATATTGATTCAACATTACCAATTGGTGCAGGGCTTTCCAGTTCTGCTGCTCTGGAAATTGTTTCTGCATATGCCATTAATGACATATTTAATTTAAATTTAACAAAAGAAGAGATAGCAAAAATTTCATGGAAAGTTGAAAATCAATATATTGGTTTAAATTGCGGTATTATGGATCAATATGCTTCTGCTCTCTCAAAAGAAAAAAATGCTTTACTAATAGATACATTCACAAAAAAATATGAATATATCCCCTTAAATTTAAAAGATTATAATTTTTATATTATAAATTCCGGGGTGAAACATGAATTAGGAAACACAGAATACAATATTAGAAAAAAGCAATGTAATCTGGTACTTGAAAAATTAAACAAAAAAACTTTTAAAGATGTGTCATATGATGATCTATATTTTCTGGATAATATTTTATATAAAAGAGCAAAACATATTCTTGACGAAAATAATAGAGTATTAAAAACTGTAGATGCTCTAAAAATGGGGAATATTGAAATTATAGGAGAATATTTATTTGAATCCCATGAAAGTTTAAAAAATTTATACGAAGTCTCCTGTGAAGAAATAGATTTTATCGTTGAATATTTAAAAAATAAAATATGCGGAGCTCGAATTGTTGGCGGGGGGTTTGGCGGTTCTGTTTTGATTCTTTCTAAAAAGAATAAAATCGAATACTATATTAATGATTTATCCTATCAATATGAAAAAAAATTTAACATAAAACTCCATTATTTTAAGGTAGAAAGTTCAAATGGTGTTGATAAAATTGAATAAATAATATATTCTAAAAAATTAAAGAGATAAGTATAGGTATCGCAACTGATAAAACTACTCCTTGTCCGAATCCTATTAATGTATTTTCTTTATTGGTACTTTTAGAAACTACCCCCAGTAACGTATCCATAGTTGTTGCACCACCTATAGAAATAGCTCCTAATTGTGAAAATTTTGAATAAATCGGAATTAAAATAATCCCTAACACTTCTCTTATAACATTTGTAGTAAAAGATACGGCTCCCAAAAATGGGGAGTGTAAGGAACTTATCATTATTCCAGATAAAGAATACCATCCCAAACCAGCTGAAGCACCTGCTGCTTCTTTAAATGTTAAATTAGTAAACAAAGAAACTAAACCTCCAAAAAAAAGGCTACCAACAATTATTAAAAATGATTGAATAAATATAGTTTTCAAACTCTTTTTTATTTTAAATAAAATATTTTCTTCAGATCCAATATCAACACCAACAGTAAAAACAAGCAACATTAATAACACAGTTATTAAATTTCCTGGAATACTAAATTTAAAAAAGTATCCACTTAAAATACCCATAATAACAGAACTAAGTAATAAAATCATTTACTATTCCCCCTAAAAAATTTTTCATATATTGTTGTTAAAATCATACTTCCAGCAATTGAAAATAAAGCTATATATAATGATAAATATCCTATTTCTGATAATTTTGATATTAAATCTTGATCTGAACCTATTTCAAACCCCATAAAAAATAACAATAGAACTGTAATATAGGTAACTGGTTTATATCTTTTTATAAACAATAACTTTCCTTTCATCCCTAAAAACATACCAACCAAAAAAGATATTAATATTATCCATAGCATCATATCATCTCCTTAAATTGAAAAAACGGCAACCCAATTTCAAGGTTGCCAATGATAATTATATCATAAAATTCATATTATGTCAAGTTAATTTTTCTTGCTATAAAAACACTTTTTTTTATGCCAGATATTGACTTTACAGTCAAATTATGGTATTATATAATTGATTAACATATATGAAATATTTTTCATGCTTTTTGTTATTTAAAACTATAAATAGTAATAAAATATATATAAATGCAATATTATTTTTTTTATTTTAATATGGAAGGAGTGGTTTTGTGGCAAGACAAAAGTGGGGTTCAAGGTGGGCGTTTGTTTTAGCTGCCATCGGGTCAGCTGCTGGATTAGGTAATGCATGGAGATTCCCTTACATGGCTTATTCAAATGGTGGCGGAGCTTTTTATATTCCATATTTCGTTGCTTTATTTTTAGCCGGTATTCCAATTTTGATGGCTGAATTCGGAATAGGTCAGGGCCTTCAAAGTAGTGCTCCAAAGGCTTTAGGGAAAATAAATAAAAGTGCTGAAGCAATTGGTTGGTGGGCAGTAATTACTGGAGCTATAATTACTTTTTATTATAATGTAATTATGGCATGGATATTTAACTATTTATATTTTTCATTAGGAACTGCGTGGAAAGATGATCCAAAGGGATTTTTTTTCGGTGATTTCTTAAAATTAACCGATGGCCCAGGGCAACTCGGCGGATTGAGATGGCCTATTGTTATCGGACTTCTTATTTCATGGTTATGGATATATTTAATATTAAGAAAAGGTACAGAATCTGTTGGAAAAACAGTTATGTGGACAGTTCCATTACCAGTAATTTTATTATTACTTTTAGGAATTAGAGGCGTTACATTACCAGGAGCAGCTACAGGTTTAAATTTCTTATTTGAACCAAACTTTTCAAAATTAGGCGATCCAAGAGTTTGGGCTAATGCTTTTGGGCAAATTTTCTTCTCATTAAGTGTTGCATTTGGTATTATGATAGCATACGGAAGTTACAATGATAAAAAGAATGATGTTGCAAATAATGCTATTATTACTGCCCTTGGTAATTCTGCTACATCATTTTTAGCCGGTATCGCTGTATTCTCTGTTTTAGGTTATATGGCTCAACAAATGAGCGTACCTGTAGACAAAGTTGTTAGTGGTGGAGTTGGGTTGGCATTTGTTGTTTATCCACAGGCAATATCATTGATTCCCGGTGGAGTTATAGTTCAATCGATTATAGGTTTAGCTTTCTTCATAATGTTATTAACATTAGGAATTGATTCTGCCTTCTCTTTAGTAGAAGCTATAGAAGCTGCTGCTGGAGATAAATTCAAAGTTAATAAAAAATCATTTTTAATCGGATTCTCAATATTAGGCTTTATTTTTGGTCTTTTATTTGCAACTCAGGGTGGTTTGTATTGGTTAGATATTATAGATCATTTCATGGGTACATACGCATTATTGGTTGTTGGTATTTTAGAATCCATCATTATTGGTTGGGTATTAGGAGCAGAAAATCTGAGAGAATATATAAATTCAGTATCTGAAATAAAAATTGGCAAATGGTTTGATATTTCTTTAAAATACATTATCCCTATTGTATTAATTGCTATATTAGGGTTAAATATAGCAGATGAAATTAAAAATCCATATGGTGGTTATGAATCATGGGCACTAACTGTTGGCTTTATTATTTTCCTAATTGTACCAATAATAGCATTTATATTCTCAAAATTACCTTCAAAAGATGATAAATATAGTGAAAAAGTGACGAAAATTACTATTGAAGAAGAATAAGGGGGCTAAAATATGTCTGGAAGCGCTATATTCTTTATGATTTTTGCTGGAGTTGTATTATTTGGTGGTTTAGCATGGTCTTTAAATATTGCAGCAAAAGCAAATAAAAAATAATAAAAGCGATGCTTTACGCATCGCTTTTATTCAATTTCGGAGATGATATCGTGAGGATTATCTGTTTAGAAAACAATTTTATTAGTTTGAAACTATTTCCTGATTTAGGAGCTAAAATTGCTTCTATTTTTTATAAACCACAGAGTTTTGAAGTTTTATTTAGAACTACTGAATATAAATTACCTAAATACGGAGATCCTTTTGAAAATTATGATACTTCAGGAATCGATGAAATGTTTCCAAACGTAGATAAAGGGAAATATCCATTTGAAGAATATTTCGGCGAAATTTTACCAGATCATGGAGAATTATGGTCTATTCCATGGAACTGTTATAAAAAAAATAATAATATTCATTGTGAAGTAATAAGCCCCAAATTTAATTATATTTTCAAACGAACAATCCACTTAGAAAAAAATAAAATTTTTTTGGCTTATTCTGTAAAAAATTTATCTAATAATATATTTAGAGGATTTTGGACATTTCACGGTTTAATCGCTATCGATGAAAATAGCGAAATAATATTAAACGTTAAAAAAGTTATAAATGTACATAAAAGCAAATTTCTTGGTAACGTGGAAAACATATGTTCTTACCCTGAATACAATAATTATAGATTAAATAAATTTTTACCAAAAAGCTCTAAAAATACTGAAAAATTCTATTTAATAGATAAAGTTACATCTGCTGGTTTAACTCTAAATAACAACAAATTATTATATACTATAGAATTCCCCGAAGTTCCCTATTTAGGTATATGGAAAAATGAATGTGGTTTCAAAAATCAGTTTAATTGTGCTTTAGAACCATCCAATGGTTTTTATGATTCTCTAGAAATTGCAAAAAAATACCAAAAATTTCTCACTTTTCAGCCTTTTGAAGAAAAAAAATGGAATTTTAGAATAATATTAAATAATTGGACTATTCAAAAAAGTTAAATACTATCAACTATATTTCTACAAACTCCAACGTTTTATTTCTTACAAAAAATGTAGAAATTATAAAATTTTGTGATATAATATAATTAGTTATACGAATAAAACATGGAGGTGATTGTATGAAAAATTTTGTTTTTTATAATCCTACAAAAATAATTTTTGGAGAAAATACTATAAGCAAAATTGGCGAGGAAATTAAAAAATTTGGTCTCAATAAAATTTTATTGCATTATGGAAGTGGTTCAATAAAAAGAAACGGTGTTTATGATCAGGTTATAAATTCTTTAAAAGAATATAATATTGAATGGATTGAAGTTTCTGGAGTAAAGCCTAATCCAAGATTATCTAAGGTATATGAGGGTATAAAATTCGCAAAAGAACACAATGTTGATGGAATACTTGCAGTTGGTGGTGGTAGTGTAATAGATTCTGCAAAAGCTATAGCTGGTGGCTTTTATTATGATGGTGATATATGGGATGCATATTCAAAAAAATATATCATAAAAAAAGCTTTGCCTTTATTTAGCGTTTTAACATTATCAGCTACTGGTTCTGAAATGAATGGTAATTCTGTAATAACAAAAGAAGAAACCAAACAAAAATGGGCAACTTCATCGAAAGAATTATATCCAAAAGTATCCATTATAGATCCAACAGCACAATATTCTTTGCCAGAAAAACAAACCATTAATGGTGCGGTAGATGCAATAAGTCATGTAATGGAATATTATTTTGATGGAACTAAAGATACTGAAATTCAAGATCAAATTGCAGAAGGAATTATTAGAACTGTAATAAAAAACACAGAAATTTTATTAGAAAATCCTAAAGACTATAATGCTCGTTCAAATCTTGCCTGGAGTGCAACTTTAGCATTAAATGGATTATTACGAGCGGGTTCTAATGGTGGAGATTGGGCAAGTCATACTTTAGAACATTCAGTATCTGCATTATTTGATATAGCTCATGGGGAAGGTTTAGCTATAATATTTCCAGCATGGCTAGAATACGTAAAAAATGAATATATTGAGAAGTTTGATAGATTCGCAAAAGAAATATTCAATATTGACACAGGAAATGCTGCTATAGATGCTAATTTAGGTATTCAAGCGTTAAAAGAATGGTATAAAAGAATAGGACAACCAATATCTTTAAAGGAAATTGGAGCGACAGAAAAGGATATTGAAAGATTGGTAGAAAATGCTATTCAAAGTAGTCCTATGGGAAAATTGAAAAAATTAGAAGAAAAAGAAATTAGAGAAATTTATACTATAGCTTTAAAAAACAAGTGACGCTTTGCGTCACTTGTTTTTATTTCTTTTTATACTTTTTATATATAATTTCTTACTTTATTATTAAAATAATTAATACTATGTGCTGACGCAAAGCGTCTGTTGTTTTTATTTCTTTTTGGTTCTTTATAATTTTACTTGATAAAAAACAAATACAACATTTATATCATCTGAATTATAATAAATATCTAGAAATAATAAATCTTTTTGTTTTAAATAGTGTAATAATGAAGAGTTTAATAAAAATTTTCAAGTAATTTTTAGAAAGAACAACTGTTTACTTGACAAATACATTTTTATTTTACCATTTAAAGGTATTATAAATTTTTCTGCCAATAATCACTTTAAGGTAAAAAATTTGTTCAATATCCATCTTTATCCATGTTTTTATTAAACTATATAAAACAAAAAATTAACTATATTAATATATCAAATGATATATTAATACTGTAAATTTATTGAATTTTAGAAATATAAAATTTGCGGAAATTTTACCACGAGTTTATTTACTTTTTTTTTTTTTTTTTGATAAAATGATAAATAAATTAGTATTTTCTGCTGGCGCCAGTTTTATTAATCAAAAAGTATTGGAGGGATGGTAGTGAAAAGGTGGTATATTTTCATCATATTAATTGTGTTATTTGTAACAAGCTTAAGTGCTGCTACTATTATAGGTAGTGAAGATGAATATCATTATTCCTATTTGAACAGTTCAAAGTTGGGAGAAACAGCATGGGAGTATGTAACTGGAGAAGAAAATAGAAGTTCAATATCAGAAAATTTTTCCTATTCTGTAAGTTTGACAAATTCATGGAGTTGGTCAATTGATATTAGCATTTTAGGAAAATTAGGGTTAGGGACCAAAAAATCTGATGTAATAAAAATAACTAGAACATATAATATTTCAATTCCACCATATTATGGTTGGTATTTATACAAAAAAACAACATATACGAGGTACTATTATAAGTATTGGATTGAAACAATAAATATTTATGATGATGGCAAAATAGAAGTTACAGATAGAACTGAATATAAATTATTTTATAAAACAATAATTAGTGAAACTACTAAAACTGAATTAAAAGGATTATAATACATATTCACCCTAAAGGATATTTAGGGTGAATTAAGATAGGAGGAAAAAATGAAAAAGAAAAATGTATTAGTATCTATTGTACTTATGATATTTATTTCAGTATTTGCTGATTATAATATTTTAATTCCTAGCGCAAATAACATTGTTAAAACAATAAAAATAGAAAATTATAAATTAAAATACATTTATTTATTCGAATTGGGAAATTATTTTAAAATTGATAATTTAAAAATTGGCAAAGATGGTACTATTTTAGCCTTTGATAATACAGGAAAAAGAAAATTTTATATTGCAAACTTAAATAATCTAAATAAATGGAAAGCTTTTGAAATTGAAGATTTACCAATTCCTTCTTATATACCTAACTTTCCATTTGCAATAAATAATGATTCAATTATTGTTTTTTACAATAATTATGAAAACAAAGAAAAAATAGAGTTGAAAATTTTCAATTACATGATATCAGATAAAAAATTAAATTTAATAAAAACATATTTAAACCTTTCGTCTCCAAATTTGTATAATATAAACCGCAGTAACAATTTTTTAGTATATGTCTTGGAAAATAAAAATACCAGTAATGTTGAACTTCATATTTTAGATATAAAGAGTAAAAAAGATACTTTGATAAAAAATGTGATTGGAAATCCCAAACTAGATGTAAATACAAAAGGAGATGTGATTTTTACAGAAGGTATATACATTGAATATTATAACAGCAAAGATAAAACGATAAAAAAAATAGAGTTTGACAAATTATATCCAGAAATAATAATGAATGAACCATATTTCGTAACTTTTTTGAACGAAAAGGATATTGCAATATATAGTAATGAAAAATTAGTGATATTTGATATCGAAAAGTGGAATATAAAGGATGTTATATATGATATACCAGAAAATATTGTTGGATTAACTGGTTTGAATGATGGAAGTATTTTAGTAAATATTTATGATTATAAAGGAGAATAATATGATGAAAAAAGTAACTTTTTTGATAATGATTTTTTTGACCTCTTTTGTATTTGGATTTGAAAAAGAATATGTATTTGGTAATATTGTCTTGCCTGGAATAAATAACTCAGATGAAATAAAAATAGTAGATAATAAATTAAATAATTTAAATACAGTTAATTTATTGAAAGAGGTTATTCAACCTAAAATATCTTTAACTCTTAATAATAATTTTATTAATTTATCAACAACTATTTCCCTTTCTTCAATTATTATAGAAAATTCAAAAGTGTTTAAATATAATCTTGAAAAAGAATATATTTCTTTGAGTAAAAGACAAAAAGAAAATGAGATTATATATCGAATTTTAAATTTGTATTCTATGATTTATAATGAGAAAGAATTACTTGAGCTATATTTAAAAGTTAATGATATTTTAAAAAAGAAAGAAAATTCTGAGGAGTATGTTCAAATAATAAATGAATTGGAAAATAGAATATATTTTAAAAAAATTACAATAGAAGAAATGGAATTAGATTTAAAGAATATGATAGGAATAGATACTTCTATAAAATATTTAAATTTATGTGAAGATCCAGAGTTTCTGGAGATATTAAAAGGGATAAATTTAAATACAAATATAAGTAATGAATCTCTTAATCTTGAAATATCTAGATTGGAATATAAATTAAATGCTGAAAGGTTGTATATTAATAATTTTTCAAATGTTGTAAATTTCTATTTAGACACAAATTTTGAAACATATGATTATGGTATTCGACTAAGTTTATTTAGATTATCAGGAATAAATTTATCTTTTGATTATTCACTTAAAAGTAATGATTATAATCTTTCGATATATATTAGTTTTGGAAATATAGAAGAAATAAATCGTTTAAACTCTCCAAAATTTAATGAAAAAAGAGAAGAATATTATTATAAAAAAAATATAGATATTATGTATAAAAAATATTTCTTTTATCAAGAAAAATATAATGAAATAAAAAAATTATTAGAAAGTCTAAATTTTGAAACAGCAACGACAGAAAATTTGATAGAGCATCTACAAAAATATGAAAATTTTATACAAATAAGAGGGATATACGTTCAAAACACATTGAAATTAGCAAAAGAGATTGGTATTTTAGATGAGATATATCATAAATAGAATTAGAGATATAGTCGGCTTGATCCCCGAAAATTACACAAAAAATAAGAAAAACTCATTTTTTCACAAAAATAATCATATAAAATAAGAAAACAAAAGTCATTTTTGACTTTGTCAAAAAATTATCATTAAAAAGATAAAAAACGAAATCAGGCGTAAGATACTTTAAAGACCTTTTGTAGCTTTTCTTTGAAAAGCAAGTTAAAGGTATAAAAATATTAAAAATAAAAATTATACGTATTTGAATTTCATTTTTAAGAGTATTTTCAAAATTAATTTAAAAAAAAGAAAAATATATAATCACAAAAAAATTATAACTCTATTATTTAAATTTTACAATACAACGTCTAAAAAGTCAAATTCACTGAGGCAGCTCGATTGCTAATCCTTAAAATTATTCATTCTCAGCCGTCGCTCAAACAATACATCGTGTATTGTTTCGTGGCATTACATCCATGTAATTTTGACGGCTTCCATTTACGCTTAGATTTTTTAGGTATAAAAAATCTAAGGGAAAAGGATTTATAATTATATAATAAAAATTATTTTTTCCAATTACCCGCTGTAAGAGAGCAATAGCTCAAAGGTTTTTTTATCAAAATCCAATTTTTAATCCAATAACCCACCGTAGGTGTGTTAAGGACAATCTTCGAGCCTTCATTTCATTTTAGACTTTTTAGACGTCCTATTAAAATAATTAATACTATGTGCTGACGCAAAGCGTCACTTGTTTTTATTTCTTTTTATTACAACGTATTTCTATTGTATAAATCTATTATTAATTTTACCTCTCCAGAACCTTTATCCAGCATTTTTGCTATTTCATTTATACTCATTCCTCTATTATAATATTCTATAATTTTATCTTTTAATGAGTTTTCTTTCAATTCCTTATTCTTGGCTAATTGTTTTATCAACATTTCTTCATTTTGTTGGTTTCCAATATTTTCTTCTATTTGATCTGTTTGTGCTGTATAAGGTTCTCTAAATGTATTTTGAAGATTATAATATTCATCGTTGACTCTTTTTTTATCTTCAATATCTGGCATTTCTACTTTTTTAGAATCCAAACTCGAAAAATGTGATTTTCCCTTTTTTATTCTTTCTACAGCTTTAATTCTCATCAATTCATCATTCTTCTTTTCCAGATCCGTAAGCATGGAAAATGATTTCATATAAGCTTCATCTGCATCTTTTATCAACTGATCCAATATTTCTATTTTATTATCAAGTGCTCGTAACCTCGAAGAAGTTATTTTTTGAAACCTTGCCAATAAAGTATTAGATTGATCTTCAATTGATGAATCAATCGAAATAGAAAAATTATTAAATTTTCTCCATAACGATATTATTAACGATAAATTTATCAAAGAAACGACTGACAAAATTATTAACCAAATAAAAATTATTAATGTTACCATATTTACTTCCTTTCTAATGTCACTTCAGGAAATTCTATTTCACCTGTATTTTTCCATAATAAGTAATTTTCCGTAATTTCTGTTGGATTTGGTATAACTTTGATAAAATCCCAATTTTCCGGTTTATATATATATAATGTTGCACTATTTAAATTTATTTTCTGATCATCTAAAGAAAATTCATATTTATTATTATCTTTTTTTTGAATAAATCCTTTAATTTCAGATTTTTCTATAACATTAATTTTATAACCATCACTAACCGATACTGTTGATTGAACACTGATTAATTCAAACATTCTTCCAGTTTTTTTTGTCAAATTAGAAATGAAATCTTCATATACCTTTCTTTTTTCAGAATCTGGTTTTTTATAACTTTCTAATAACTTATTATATGATTTTTCATCTTTAGCCTGAACCGTTACTTTTGATAACATAATAACATTTCCATTATCCTGAATGTAATAATAATTATCATTGTTAATTATATCAAAATCTATCCTTGCATTTTTAGCCATAAAATAATTAAAAATACCTATACCAACTATGAATATTAAAGCAAAAATAATAAAATTAGATGAGTTCCTCTTTTGTTGTCCTTCCGCCATTTGAATTCCTCCTTGAAATTTTATATTTTCTTATTATATAATACCACAAAATGTGGTAAAATTAAAGGAGTATTCATGAAAAAGGAGGAGTTGTATGAGAATATTAAGTGGTATGCGTGCAACTGGAAAATTGCATCTTGGACATGTGTTAGTTTTGGAAGATTGGAAAAAATTGCAGGATGAAGGTAATGAAACATTCTTTTTCGTTGCTGACTGGCACGCTTTAACTACTCATAAAGAAGAGAGTCACATTATATATCAATCAACACTTGATATAGTTAGAGGATATTTAGCTGCTGATATAGACCCAAAAAAGTCTGTTATTTTTGTTCAATCTGCAATTAAAGAACATGCTGAACTATATTTATTATTTAATATGTTAGTTTCTGTAAGTAGATTGGAAAGAATTCCAACATACAAAGATTTAAAAGAAAATTTAGAAAACAGAGATCTTTCAACTGCAGGATTTTTAACTTATCCTGTATTGCAAACTGCAGATATTCTGATTTATAAAGCAACTGGTGTCCCTGTAGGTGAAGATCAGGTATATCACATTGAATTAAGCCGTGAAATTGCAAGACGATTTAATAATCTATACAAAGAAATATTCCCGGAACCAAAACCACTTGTTACAAGGATTCCTAAACTTCCTGGAACAGATGGAAGGAAAATGTCAAAAAGTTATGGGAATATTATAATGATAGATGAAAATTCAGAAAGTTTAAAAAAGAAAATTATGCCAATGATGACAGATCCAGCGAGAATGAGAAGAACTGATCCTGGAAATCCAGAAAAATGTCCAGTATGGGATTATCATAAAGCTTTTACGCATAAAAATCAAGAATTAAATTGGGTAGCAAATGGTTGTAAAACCGCCGATATTGGTTGTGTTCAATGTAAAAAATTACTACTAAAAAATATGGAAGAAAGATTAAAACCTATATGGGAAAAATATAGTAAAATATCAGATAAAGATGTTTTAAACGTTATACATGAAGGAAATAAAAAAGCTTCAAATATTGCCCAAAAAACGCTTGCCGAAGTGCGGGAGGCTATGAATCTCAGGTGGTGATTTAAATGTTTTCCGATTTAAACATTGAATTAGATATATTTTCAGGTCCTTTTGAAACGCTTGTTCAACTGATTAAAGATAAAAAAATCCCTGTAAGATTATTATCTGTATCAAAAATAGCCAGTATATTCAATGAATATATTGAAAAAAATTATGATAATCTTGATGATATCGGCGAATTTCTGAGAATAGCATCTTATCTTACATTATTAAAATCAAAAGAACTACTTCCACGTTCTGATGAAAACAAAGAATTCACACGAGAAAGAAATACTTTATACAATATAATTGAAGATTATGAAAAAATAAAAGAAACTATGCAAATTTTACAAAAAGATTTTGGAAAAAATACAACGAAAAAATCAGTAAAAATCAAAACTTCACGTTTTGATAAAGATAAAATCCATAAACAACTGGAATTATATATGTATGATTATCTACAAATACAACAAAAATTGGAAATATTAAAAGAGAGTTTTACTGTTGAAGAAGCCGTAGAAGAGTTAAAAAACAAAGATAGATTCACAATAAAGGAACTATATGTAATCGCAAATCATGAACGCTTACGATTTATTGTATATTTTCTTGCCTCTTTAATGCTGGTTAGAAATGGGTTACATTATATAACGGATAATTATGAATTTATAAAAAATACAGAAGAGGTGTCTGGAAATGAAAAATAAACACCTTATACCAATAATTGAAGCAATGCTTTTTTCAAAACCTTCTGGATTTAGTTCAAAGGAAATATCTGAAAAATTAAATGAACCAGAAGAAAAAATTAATTCTATACTTATTGATATATGGGAACATTATAATTCCGAAATACATGGTATAGAATTAGAAAATTTTGAGAGTAAATATAGATTTACAATAAAAAATGAAATAAAAAGTATATTGAATCCAAAACCAAGAGTTTTTTCTCTTACTGAATCACAATTTGAAATATTGGCAATATTATTGTTAAATGGGCCTTCTTCAACTACAGAAATAGAAAAATCAAGAGGAAAATCATCGTATCATCAAATAAAAAAGCTTTTAGAAATGGGATTAATTATAAAAAAAAGAAAAGAAAATGCGAAAAATAGATATTTATACGCTCTTTCTGAAATGTTTTTTGAATTATTACCGGAAAAAACTATAAATAAATTAAGAGGTGCTAAAATTGATAAAACTTCAAACGTTTCTTCAAAAAATAGGTGAAGGCTCAAGAAGAGAAATTGGAAATTTAATTATATCTGGAAAAGTTAAAGTAAATGGTGAAATAATACGAGAACCATGGTTCAAAGTTGTAGAAGAGGATGTTATTGAAATAAATAACAAAAAAATTCATGTCAAAGATAAAATTGAAGAAGCGGAAAATTATGTTTATTATTTAATTCATAAACCTGTTGGATATTTATCAGCATTGAAGGATGATAGAGGAAGAAAAACAATAACCGATTTAATAAAAAATAAAATTAAAGAAAAGGTTTTTCATGTAGGAAGATTGGATTATAATACCTCTGGATTAATGTTACTCACAAATGATGGAGACCTTGCTAACTTACTTCTTCATCCAAAAAGAAAAATTTATAAAACATATAAAGTTTTAATAAACAAACACATAAAAGAAAAGGATTTAAAAATTCTAGAAAATGGAATTTTAATTGAAGGTGGCTATAAAACTCAACCTGCAACCATTGAGAAGGTTCAAAAAAAAGGTAAATATTCAGAAATAACTTTAAGCATACATGAAGGTAAAAAAAGGCAAATTAGATTAATGTTTAAAGCTCTGGGATATAATGTAATTAAATTAAAAAGAATTAAATTTGGTCCATGGAATATTAGCGAGGTTAAAAATCCTGGAGATATAAAAAAATTAAATTCAGAAGATATTAAAAAATTAAAGGATTACTTGAAAAGCAGAAGCTAATGCTTCTGCTTTTTAATATTCTGTCTAATTTCACTTGATAAAACCAATTAATAACAAATTATTTTAATCAAACCAAAATTATAATAAATATTTCAATAAAATTTTTCAAGTATTTTTAGAAAGAACCATTTTTAATTTGAGAATAATTTAAACTTCTACCTTTTTTATTCCTCTTGACAGATAAAATTTTTGTGTTATAATTAAATAAAATCGATAAAGTTAAAAAATCTCCTTTTTTTATACAAAAATAAGGCGGGGGTGGTTACGACATGGGAACAATGTTAAATGAAGAAATATTAAAAATAGTAAATGCTGAACATCACGATCCATTTTCAATATTGGGAATACACAAATTAAATGAAAAAGAAATGGTTATTAGAACTTTTCATCCTTTTGCTAAATCGATTGAAATAATAAACCTAAATACAAAAACTAAAAGAAGATACAAAATGGAAAAGATTCATCCTGATGGCTTATTTGAAAAGGTTTTAAAAAGAAAAACTTTTTTCAAATATGAATTTGAATATAAGGATAATAATGATAATGTATGGCGTTCAAGAGATCCTTACAGTTTCTTACCAATTATTTCAGACTATGATTTATATCTTTTTAATGAAGGTAACAATCACAAAATTTATGAAAAACTGGGTGCTCATCCTATGAAAATTGACGGGACAAAAGGTACTTATTTTGCCGTATGGGCCCCAAATGCTAAAAGAGTTAGTGTTGTTGGCAATTTCAATAATTGGGATGGTAGAGTTCATCAAATGAGAGTCCTGGGATCATCCGGTGTATGGGAAATATTTATTCCTTTAGTCCAGGAAGGGGATATATATAAATTTGAAATAAAGACAAAAGACAACAATATACTTTTAAAATCTGACCCTTATGCTTTTTATACTGAAATGAGACCAAAAAATGCTTCTATCGTTTATGATTTTCACAAAAAGCATGAATGGAAAGATAAAGCCTGGTTGGAAAGACGAAAAAGAACAAATTGGTTTGAACAACCTATTTCTATATATGAAGTACATCTTGGGTCATGGAAAAAGAAAAATGAAGATGATTTTCTAAATTATAAAAAATTAGCACATGAATTAGCAGAATATGTTAAAAAGCATAATTATACTCATATTGAAATTTTACCTGTTTTAGAACACCCTTTAGATGAATCGTGGGGATATCAGGTAACTGGATATTTTTCTCCTACTAGCAGGCATGGAAAACCTGAAGATTTTATGTATTTTGTAGATTATATGCATCAAAATAATATAGGAGTTATTCTTGACTGGGTTCCTGGGCATTTTCCAAAAGATATTCATGGACTCGGAAAATTTGATGGAACAGCACTTTATGAACATATGGATCCAAGACTTGGTGAACACCCTGATTGGGGAACATATATTTTTAATTATGGTAGAAATGAAGTAAAAAACTTTTTAATTTCAAATGCATTATACTGGCTGGATAAATTTCATATTGATGGTTTAAGAGTTGATGCTGTTGCTTCAATGCTATATTTAGATTTTAGCAGAAAAGATGGCGAATGGGTACCTAACAGATATGGTGGAAGAGAAAATCTTGAAGCAATAGAATTCATAAAATATTTCAATACAATTACACATCAATATTTTCCGGGAATTTTAACTATAGCCGAAGAATCCACAGCATGGCCTGGAGTAACAAAACCCGTTGATTTTAACGGTCTTGGATTTTCAATGAAATGGAATATGGGATGGATGAACGATTCTTTAAGATATATAAGTAAGGATCCTTTATATAGAAAATACCATCATAATGATCTTACATTTTCCATGGTATATGCTTATGCAGAAAATTACATTCTTGTATTATCACATGACGAGGTAGTCCATGAAAAAGGTTCTATGATAAATAAAATGCCTGGCGATTACTGGCAAAAATTTGCTAATTTAAGACTGTTTTATTCTTATATGTTTGCCCATCCAGGGAAAAAATTATTATTTATGGGAAATGATATTGGACAATTTAACGAATGGAATTGCAAAAAATCTTTAGATTGGAATTTATTGGAATTTGATTCACATAAAAAATTACTTCAATTAGTAACCGATTTAAATAACTTATATCAAGATAATCCAGCATTATATGAATTAGACCATTCACCAGATGGATTCGAATGGATAGATTATAACGACAAAGAAAATAGTGTTATTTCCTTTATAAGAAAAGGAAAAAATCATGAAGAAATGATAATTGCCATATTCAATTTCACTCCAGTTATAAGATATAATTATCGCATAGGTGTTCCAAGAGATGGTTTTTATAAAGAAATACTAAATACAGATTCTGAAATCTACTGGGGAAGCAATGTAGGAAATCAAGGTGGAGTTTATGCTGAAAAAATCCCTTTTCATAATAGAGAATATTCTATAAATTTAACCTTACCTCCTTTAGCTGGAATATATTTTAAATGGGAGAAAAAATAGATTAAATAAGCCTTGCAAAAGCAAGGCTTATTTAATTAATAAAATCATTATATCATTTACATTTGTCCCTGTTGGGCCAAGTTTCAACAATGAATTAGCTTCATTTAACCCATTATATGTATCATTATTTTCAAGAAAAATTAGAGGATCTAATCCTTTTTCTTTAATTTTCTTTATCGTATTTCCGTTAACAATTCCGCCAGCGGCATCAGTTGGACCATCTGTTCCATCTGTTCCAATTGAGGCAAATATAATATTTCTTTTTCCTTCTATTTCCAGAGCAAATGAATACGACAATTCTTGATTTCTTCCTCCTAATCCATTTCCTTTTACAGTTACAACTGTTTCCCCGCCAGCGATAATCGCACATGGTGGTTTTATGGGTTCATTTGAATCAATAATTTCCTTTGCTATTGATGCAAAAAACTTTCCAGCTTCTTTAGCTTCGCAATTTAATGTAGTTGTTAATAATAAAGTATTGTATCCCATATCTTTTGATTTTTTTATTGCTGAATTACAGGCTACATTCACACTACCAATTATAATATGTTCTGTATTATCTATTTTCTTCGGTGTTTCTTTTATAAGTGCTTTTTTTATTTTATCATTTACTACTATATTGTATTTTTTTAATATTTTAAAAATATCCTCTGTAGTTGTTTCATCAATATAAGCGGGTCCAGAAGCTATGCTATCAATCTTATTTCCCAATACATCTGACAACACTAATGCATATACTTTTTTTGGTGATATCAAAGATGCAAATTTTCCTCCCTTTACCATTGACATCCTTTTTCTTACTGCGTTGATTTCAACTATACTCGCTCCAGATTTTAATAATTTTTCTGTCATTTTTTGAATATCCTCAAGATTTATATCTTCTTCAGGAAGTTCAAACAAAGCTGATCCACCACCAGATATCAAAAATAATATTTCATAATTATTATCTAAATTTTTTATCATTTCTATAGCTCTTTTTGTAGCTTTTATCGAATTATTATCTGGAATAGGATGTCCCGCTTCGTATATTTCTATATTGTCAATATTTCCCATACTATGCTTATACTTTGTTATAACTATTCCTTTTTCTATTTTATTTCCTAATTCTTCTTTTGCCGCTTTTGCCATTCTCCACGCTGCTTTTCCAATTGAGATTAAAAATATTTTATTTCCAATATTTAACTTTTTTATATTATTTTTTACAGCATTTTCAGGCAAAACAGATTCAATTGAGTAGTTTATTATTTCCTTTAAATCATTTGTTAATAAATTATCGATAATATCTCCTCCTTTCAAAATTACACTTGGATTTTTTGTGCTCTTCAATACTCTGTAATTATAACATAAAAAACATAATATATCCCTAGACGCGGCTTGACCCACGAAAATTAGACAAAAAATAAGAAAAACTAATTTTTTCACAGAAACAACCATATAAAATAAAAAAAGGTAAAAAAAGAAAATAAAAAACAAAAGTCATTTTTGACTTCGTCAAAAAAATTATCATTAAAAAGATAAAAAACGAAATCAGGAGTAAGGTACTTTAAAGACCTTTTGTAGCTTTTCTTCGAAAAGCGAAAAAATAAAATAGTATAATAAATAGATATTACTTATAAACAAACTATATAGTTATTTTAAAATATGAATAGCATTAAAAATTATTATAAAAATCAAAATTATTTTTTGCGAAACAAAAATGATTATAAAAATAAATATAGGACATGTAATAATTATAAACATCATTGATATCGTTAAAAGAAATATATTCAACAAATTCTCTTTGAACATAAACAGCTTTTCGAAGAAAAGCGAGTTTATGGAATATAATTATTAAAATAAAAACCGAATAATTTTTAGCTTTGCCAAAAAGTTATGGTAATGTTAGCTTTGAATTGAGGACCATTATCAGTTCTAATAATTAAATTTTGAGGTATAGCATTTCTAAATTTAATAGCCTGTTAATAAATAAAATTTTTAATTTTATTTATTAAAGAATAAAATACTAAATAAAAATACCAAATATTTGCGAATGATAATGAGCATGTTAAAATCAATAATACTTAGAATACCAACAAAACCAAAACATTTGCTTCGCAAAGAAATAAGGAAATAAAAAATATAATTATAAAAAAACATAATAATATTTATTCCATAAATAGTAAAAACAAATTTAATATCAGCTTCCCAATATGTAAATGGTAAAATAAAAAAGAACAAAAAGAGGAAAATAAAAATGTACAAAAATGTACAAAAAGGATAAAGAAATAATGGTATCCTTCTTTTTTGAAAGGAGGTATAATTCTTAACCAAAATTTAATACTATTCAAAACCTTGATGTGTTCAACATTTTATTTTTTTGGTCCATTTTTCAATTGTAATCACGTCCACCGTTCACTTGACAAATACATATGAAGGGAAACCAAAAAAAAGAAATAAGAAAAGCAAATTGGATAATTATTTAAAGAGGATAGAAGAATTGTTATCAATAAAGGGAATTACAATGAGAGCAGTATATGAAAAATTAAAAGATGAAGGGCTAAATATAGGAACATATTCTAATTTTAGAAAGCATGTTAAAAGAAAGGGGTTGATAGAAAAGAAAAAGGAAGAAGAATAAATTATAAAATGAAAGCATTTGCAAAAGATTTTGGATTTAAAATCAAATTATGTAAGCCAAGACATTCATATACTAAAGGGAAGGTTGAATCAGCAAATAAATTCATATCTTGGATATTAGCGTATGATAAGGATTTTGAAGACGAAAAGGAACTAAATGAAATGTGTTCTAATAACCTGAAAAAATTAGATAATTTTTTGTAGGAGGGGAATATGAATAATTATATAAAACTACAAAATAATCTAACAGAATTAAATTTAATAAATATAAAAACCAATTTAGATAAATATTTGAACTTAATAAATACAGGAGAAAAAAGTGTAATAGACGCATTATATGAATTAAGTGAATTAGAAACAAAGGCAAAAGAAAAAAGAGCGATGAATGCATGTGTAAAAGTAGCTAATTTCCCATTTCTGAAAGGAATAGAAGATTTCAATTTTCAACCAGGAATAAATAAACAGGAAATTTTAGATTTAAAAAGCTTAAGATTTGTGGAAAATAATGAAAATATACTATTTGTAGGAACCCCTGGAGTTGGCAAGACACATCTTGCCGTCTCCATTGGAATAGAATGTGCAAAACATAGATATTCAACATATTTTATCCATTTCCAAGATTTAATGTCTCAATTAAAAAAAGCTCTTAAAGAAAATAGATTAGAAACAAGATTAAAGCATTTTTCGAAATACAAAGTATTAATAATAGACGAAATAGGATATTTGCCAATTGATACAGATGCTTCAAATTTATTTTTTCAATTAATATCAAAAAGATATGAAAAACACAGTACAATAATTACAACAAATATGCCATTTTCAAGTTGGGGTGAAATATTTGGTTCTCCAGTTTTGGCTCAAGCTATATTAGACAGATTATTACATCATTCTCATGTTATTTCAATTAAAGGTGAATCTTATAGATTAAAAGAAAAAATGGATTTTTTTGCTAATTCTGTTTCTAATTCTTAATCCCTTTTTTGTACATTTTTATTTTCCCTTTTTTTAACATTCTTGTAGTTGTTTTTACAAGCTGCAAAAGGTCTTTAAAGTATCTTACACCTGATTTCGTTTTTTATCTTTTTAATGATAATTTTTTTGACGAAGTCAAAAACGACTTTTGTTTTTTATTTTCTTTTTTTTACCTTTTTTTATTTTATATGGTTATTTCTGTGAAAAAATGAGATTTCCTTACTTTTTGTCTAATTTTCGGGGGTCAAACCGCAAATTTAATTTAAATAAAGAAAATCCAGGGATTTTTCATAGATTATTAAAATTTCGATGGACTTTCAAAATTTATAACCTTTTGTGCCATTTCCGTAAATGTTCCATCATGAGTTACAATAAATGCCTGTTCTATTTCATTTAGCATATTTTTAAGATTTTCTGCAAGCATATTTCTTCTTTCTTCATCAAGATTTATGGTAGGTTCATCAAGTAAATAAATATTAGCTTTTGATAAAAAATTAGCAAGAGCCACTCTTATTGAAATCGCAACACTTACTTGTTCTCCACCGGATAATATACTAAAATTTCTTTCTCCTTTTATATCATCATGAATTTTCACCTGATAATTGTCTTCAGAATCCCAGATTATTTTTTCATTCTTTCCAGACATTTTTATATAGTTTTCAGTTGCTTTTATTGAGACTGTTTTGGTAAATTCCTTACTTACATAATTTCCCATTGTTTTTATTTTATCTCTAAACTCTTTCGTCAATTCTAATTTTTTAAAATAAATTTTTATTTCGTTATCCAATTTTTCTTTTTCTTTTAAAATCGCATTTCTTTTTTCCAATGTTTTTCTCAAATTATTTAATTCATTTTCCAATTTTCCTATTTCAGTATTTAAATCAATTATTATTTTTTGTTTTTCTGAGATTTTTTCTTCTATTTTTTTTATTTCGCTATTTAATTTTCCTAAATTTTCATATTTTTCAATTCTTTTTTTGAGTTCTAATAATTTTTTAGTTTCACTTTCAATTTCACTATTTAGATTTTTCAATTTATTTTTCAGTATATTCAGTTTGTCTGCAATTTTTTTGTTGATTATATAATTATTGTAGAATGGTTCTAATTTTTCAATTTCACTTTTTAAATTTTTGATATCAACTTGTATTTTATCAATTTTATTTTCTAAATCCATATATTTACTTAATTTTTCATTATTCATTTTTATTTTAAGTTTTAATTCATCAATTGACTCAATATTTTTCTTTAAAAATTTTTCTAAATTTTCAAGCTTGTTTTCAGCTTCTTTCAATTGTTTTTCTATTTTAATTTTTTGTTTTTCCAAATTTTGTATTTCATTGATTAATACACTTTTTTCCTCTAAATACTTTTTGTAATTAATATCTATTTCGGTTGATTTTTTATTTATATCGCCATGTTTTTTCGCTAATACATTAAGCGCTTTTTCTATTTCAACTTTTTTATTTTTTATATTTTTCAATTCATCTAATTGTTTTAAAATCATTTGTTTATTCACTTCAATAGTTTTCAATTTTTCTTCAATTTCTTTTTTTTCACTTTCAATTGTATTTAGTTTTTTTAATTTATCTTCCAATATATCTTTCCTTTTTTTATATTCTATAAGTCTTATTTCAAAGTAATTAGTTCCACCTTCTTTTTCCTCAAGGTTTTTACATTTTTCATTTAGAATTGGGCATAATCCGCCAGATAATTGTTTTTTTGACTGCTCTGTATTTTCAATGTCCTTGTTTATATATAACAATTCTTCTTTTAACTTTTCTTTTTCCTGTATTTTTTTATCTAATTCATCCTTTTTTTTGTTCAACTCTTCAATTTTTAAAATATTTTCTTTTAAACGTTCTTTTAAATCATATTCTTCACCTATATGCTTATTATATTCTTCAATTTTTCTAATAAATTCTTTTTTCTGTTCTAATAATTGTCGATACAATTGTTTTTGATTTTCTAGTTTATTATATTCATCTAAAACCTTTTGAAATTCCTCTTTCTTTGAATCTATAGTACTTTTAATTTCATCATAGTCCTTGCTATACTCAACGATATATTGATTTAATTCTTTTATATTTTCTTGAATATTCTTGATTCTTTCTTCCAATGTGTTTAAATTATTCTTAAAAGAATATATATCCTTTTCTAATTGATTTTTTTCCTTTTCTTGATTTCTCAAGAAATTTTCTTTTTTTGTTTTTTCATCCAGAGTTTTTTTTATTTCAAGATATTTATAATAATTATCTTTTGATTCTTCGACTATTTTTTTTGCATTTTCCGATTCACTTATTTGCAAATTTAAACTTTCTTTCTGACTGTTATAACTTTCTAAATTATTTTCCAATAATTTAATCTGTTGTTCTAATGTTTTTAGTGCATCAATTTCTTGCTGTATTTCTATTTTTTTATTTTTAAGTAAGTCATATTCATTTTTATTTTTTTCTTCTTCTTTAATTTTTTCATTTAATATTTTTCTATTTTTTTCAATATCACTCTCTATATTTTCAAATTCTTTTAAACTGCCGTTATAAACTTCTATTTTACTTTTTAGGTTTTCTATATTTTGATTGTATCTTCTTTCGACTTCGTTTAAATCCTTAAAGATACTTTCATATACTTCTGTATCGAATATTTTATTAAAATACTTTTTCCTGTCAGACGGATTTAATAAGAAAATATTTACTATATCATTTTGATATGCACTAATCACACCTTTAAAAATTTCTTTTATATTTTTTCCTGTTATACCTGCTAATTCCCCAATTTTTTCAGGTACTCTTTTGTTTATATTTACTTTTCCGTATTTATCTTTCAATAGATGTTTAGATTGATTTCCAATTTTTCTTTCTACAATATATTCAACACCATCATTTCCAACAAATTCAACAAATATTTCTGCAACTTTGCTACCTTTTTTTACAGCATCTTTTAATTGTCCATTTCGTGGTTCAACATTGAATAATGCTATTCCTAAAGCCTCAAAAACCGAACTTTTTCCACTGCCGTTTTTTCCAAGTAAAAGATTAATTCCATCTTCAAATTCTAATTTTAAACTTTCGTGATTTCTAAAGTTTTTTAATTCAATTTTTTTTATTTTCATTTATATCACCTTCGATAATAAAAGAACTCAAAAAATTATCAAACACATCAAATAATTCTTCACCTTTAATTCCTTCATGCTCCATACTCTTTAATTTATCTAAAAATTTAACTGTTTTTTTACTGTCAGCAGAAAATATATTATCCCAGCTCTCAACAACTTTACGTTCTATAGCATTTTTATCAGTAATTTCATAATATTCTTCGTTTGATTTTTCATAAACATGGTCAATCTGCACAACAGCTTTCAATGCTCCTTTTTCTTTTAGTAATTTTTCTATTTTTTCCGTATCTAATGAAAATTTTGAACTATTCTTTATTTTTAATATGATAATTTCTTCATCTTTTTCAAATTCCAATTCTTCAATAAATTTTTCTATTATTTCAAAGTTGTTATTGTATTCTATTTCACGTCTTAATATTTTTCTTTTTAGAGAATGATAAAATTCATATTCTTTTGTTTCTGTATCAAAAATAATAAAACCTTTTTCATCTTTTTCATTTAAATCCCAATATTCAGGGCAACCAGGAATAAAGAAAAAAGGATTATCTTTTGGATATGTTTTGAATGTATGAATGTGACCACCTGCTATATATAATACTTTTTCTTTTAAAATATCTATATTTTCAGAAGAAATACATCCTGGAAGAAATTCTCCTGCTAAAGCTGTATGTACCATAATTATATTTTTTTCATCAGGATTTAATTGATCATTTAAATCTAGTATATATTTATCAATAAATGCACCTGGATAACCAAGTCCATAGAAATTTATATCATTGATTTTAATTGGTTCAAAAATTATTTTTTCTTCATTAATAAAAATTTTCGGAACTTTTACAAGGTTTTTATTTTCAAGATAATTGATCCATGAATCATCTGAATTATATATTTTATCATGGTTTCCTTCTATTATCAATGTAATAATATTATTGTTTTTTAATTTTTCCAAAATTTTTTCTGTTCTATATAGTATATCAGGTAATAATGTGCTTTTATCAAATAAATCACCACTTATCAAAAATATGTCAACAGATAATTCTATAGCTTTATCCACTATATATTCAGCTGCCTTAAAGTAATCTTCATATCTTTTGTTTGTATATTCACCTATTCCACCAACAGGCCTTCTGCCAAGATGCCAGTCAGATGTGTGTAATATTTTCATTTCAACACTTCCTTTTTAAAGCTTATAATAAGTATTTCTACCTTTTCCATATCTTTTAAGGTATCCTTTTTCCACATAGTCTTTTAAAATACTACGTGCTATTCTTTCTCTTATATTCAAAATTTTTTCAACATCATTTTTTCCAATTAACAATGCACCATCAATAGTGAGAAAATGTTTTTTATTATATTCTTTTAAAATTTTTAGATTTAGCATTTTGTTTTCATTTAACTCTTTTCCAGTATAATTTTTAAAATCTTTTTTTATTGTTCCAAAATCAACATTTTCCTGTGGGTAATTAAATAAGATTTCTTCAAGTATATTCATATAAATCACCCATAGAGTATAGATTTGTAAACATACATTCTTAATTATAACATGCTTATTTGTTTTTTTAATTTTTTTTCAAAATTTTTATCATATTCAACTTCAATTATATTCCCATTTTTTAGACTTATAATATATCCTTTTTTTGGATTTCCAAAATCTTTTAAGAGATACATATAAAATTGTAATTGAAATTTATAATCTTCTATTTTTCCTAAATTATGTAATTCTGAATATTTATAATCCAACACTTCTATGTTGTTTTTTTCATCAAAAATAACTCTATCCGGCACTCCAAAGATCATATATTCTTTATTTTCAATTTCCAATCTTTTTACCAATCTCCATTCTGTTTTAAATCTTTTAATGGAAAATAATTTTTTTATTGTATCATTATTTAATTCTTTTGGCAGATCCCCATTTTTTATTAAATATTGTATTTGATTAAAGCTGTTTATACTCTCCATTAAATTATGTAATTCTGAACCTTTTAATAATTTATCTTCATCTGACAGTAAATCATCAGTTTCAATTTTTATATAACCTTCTTCTGTTAGGTCGTCTGCAATTTCTTCTTTTTTTAACTCATTTATAATATACGTTGGTGCTATGTATTTTTTATATGCAAAATCCATAAGATTTTTTAATTGCTTTTTTTCTATTTTTATTTTTTTCTCCTGTTTTTCATTGTGCGAAATCTCTATTTCACTAATATCAAGCTCTTCTGCCATAATTATATCTCTTGTTTTATATGACAATTTCATGAATAAATCCGAAATTTTTTTTATTTTATTATTATCTTTTTTATCTTTAGTAGCAGCGATTATAGGTATTAACATTTCTTTTGGCCTTGTTATTGCAACATATATTAATCTTAAAATTTCAGTGTCTTCAAGAAATTTGTTTATATCGAACATTTCAGAAAATTCTTTTCCAAGCTCAATGTTTATTTTTTCTTTATCTGTTAAAGGTATATCAGCATTTTTTACTGTTTTTAAGAATAGCTTTTTTAGGATAAAATATCTCACATTATCTTTTGGTAAGGAAAATTCTGTTTTTTCATCAGAAATATTTACTTTTTCTCCAGTTTCCTCACTTGAATTTAAATTTATTTTTCCTCCTAATCCACCAAGTATTACAATAGGAAATTCAAGGCCTTTTGATTTGTGAATAGTCAATACTTTTACAACATTTTCTTTTTCATCAAGGATAGCAGCTTCACTTTCTGAGATTTCTGATGATTTTTTTAATAGTCTCATCAATTCAGCAAAAGATATTGCAAGTGTGTTATATTGTTCTGCTTCATCAATCAATTTTTTTACATTTGCTATAGCATAGTAGGAATCTGTATATAATGTTAATTTTGAAAGGTAATTATTTTCTGTTATAACACCTTTTAATATTTGTGTTGGCTTTAAATAATATTTTAACTCAACATATTTTTCCAGTACTTCAAACGCTCTTTTTTCACTTTCTAAAAGTTTATCTTTGTTTTCCTGTATAGTTTTGTATAATGAATTATATTTTTTTGCATTTTTTATTTTTATAAATTCATTTAATCTCTCAAAAGTCATACCACCCATTAAAGACATTATATAACCACTTAAATTCAAGTCATTATTTGGATTTTGAATAGCATTTAATGCGGAAAATACAGTTTGAACCTCTGTTTTATCATAAAATGATTTACTTCCAATTATATAAAAAGGTATATTGTACTTTTTAAATGTCTTTCTGATTTTTTCTTCTGAATTTTTTAATTCCCTTAATAATATAGCTATATCGTTGTATTTTATTTCTCTTTTTTCAAATATAATTTTCCCATTTTCTCTTTTTCTGAATTTCATTTTTTTACCAATTAATGATTGCACTGTTTTCGCAATTGTTTCATATTCGTCTTCTGTGTTTATTACATATTTTATTCTGTGCTTATCATTTTTGTTCTTCGAAATGGATGGAATAATATCATTTTCGTCTTTTTTTTCATATTCGGAAAAGTCTTTGTCATCACTAAATAAAAGATTATTATATACATCGTTATACACTCTTTTTACACTTTCATAACTTTTTATAGTTTCCTCACTAAATAATATCTTTTCAGAAAATTCATTTGCAAATTCTACTATTTCTGAATTCGAACGTCTATTAATCCTTAATTGAAATTTACTATTTTCATCAAAATCATTTTCTGTAACAGCAAAAACAGAGACATCTGCGCCTCTGAATCTATATATTGATTGCTTCCTGTCACCAACATAGAATATATAATTTTCTTCTGTATGAATATTATCAAATAATGCTTTTTGAAGGAAGTTCGTGTCCTGATATTCATCAACGATAATATATTTGAATTTATTTTGATATTTAACCTTTATCCTTTTATCTTCTAAAACTTCCAATGTTTTGCCAAGTATACCTTTAAAATCATATTGAAATTGATCTGCTGTATATAGATTATATATTTCCTGAGCAATTAATACAGTATTTTTAAACAACCATAATACTTTATTAAAATCAGGATTTGGCAATTCGAATGTCGGGATTGAACTCATTTTCATTTCTGTTCTCCAATTTTTTAATGTATCTAAAAGTACTTTTTTAAATGTATCAAGTTTTAATTCCTTTAATATATATTTCAAAGCTATTATAAATCGCTTTTTGTCTCGAAGAATTTCATTTATTATTATTTTTACTGTTTCACGTCTTTCTGGAGAAATAAAAAATGTAATTTCATCTATATCAAGTCTTTTATTATCCATAATATTTTCATAGATGGTAAATAATATTTTTAATGTGTTATATACCGATTTTTCAATTTCTATATTCATCTTTAATTCATTAATTATAGTGAAATTCGGATCTACTCCTATTGCGATATTATTTTCTTTTAATATTCTCGAACAAAAACTATCTATTGTCATTATCCATGAGCGATTTAGGTTTGTTTTTATTTCACGCCAGTATTTATAGTTTTCTTCTATGTTTAATTTTTTTTCTACTTCTTCAAGGATTCTTTCTTTCATTTCCCCCGCCGCTTTGTTGGTAAATGTTACTGCAAGAATATTCTGAACAATATCCGGATTGTTTTCCTTTTCGTATTTTTCCAATATAGCTATATAATATTGAGTTATTGTGTATGTTTTGCCTGTTCCTGCAGAAGCAGAAATAAAATAATTTTTATCAACATTTTTTTTCATTTTATCTATATTTAAAATTTTAGACATTTTTTCACCCCATTATTTAGAGTTCTTTTTAAATTTTACATGTTCTCTTGTTTTTAGGTTAATATATTTTCCCCAGCCTAAAACACTACATAATCTATAATATTCACATTTATTATCTTTACCATTTGAATTATATCCACCATCACATGTATAATATTTCTCACTGGAGTTTTGAACATTATATTCTTTCATCCTTAAATAATCTAAGAATCTATATTTTAATTTATTTTTATCATCAATGAATGCAGGATAAAACTCTGCACTTTTAATAGCTTTTATTACATCATCAAACCATTTTTCAAATTCTTTTAGAGGAGTTTTACTATATGACGTTGAATTACCGGGATATTTTATATATATATCGTTATCTTCAATTTTCATCCATTTTAAGCTATCTTTTTTCCCCAGTTCTTTTTCCTTCATTGGAAGAAAACTTAAAAATATGGATTTTCCTTTTATTTTTGATTTCCAATCTGGATTATTTAATAATATATAATAGTAAAACAACAATTGTTCACTTTGAAAACTTTTGCTATTTTTATAATCTATTATAGATAATGCTTCTTTTTCTATTTTTTCCACAGGTTTTAATTCATCTTTCTTTTTATCCATACCAAACCTTATATCTTCCTCAAGCAAATCTATCCTATCAATACGAGCAAAAAAATTATAATCTTTATATCTTCCGGAAACCGAATATTCGCTTTTCAAAACTTTATTGTATAATATTGTTTTTTTATCCTGGTTATTTTTGACTCTACTACTACCAAAGAATATATATGATTCAACTAATTTTTTCACAACTATAACCATCTCACTGGCTATATCTTCTATTTCTATTTCCTTTACTATTTTATATGATCTTAATTCTTCTACGCCGGAATTATCCCATTCTTCCATAGCAATTTCTTTTATTTCGTTATATAGAATATCCTCATTCTGAATAAGACTAAAAATAGAATTATATGCTGGATATTTATCGAATAATCTTTTCATTATACGATGTTTTAAGTTTCCTGTATAGAAAATGGAAAAATCTTTATTACCTTTTATATTTGCTAAATATTTTAGATAATATTTAAATGGACAATCTACATATGTTGAAATCTTATTATGGCTAATATCGCCAGTATTTATTTCATCATTCAACATCCAGTTATAATTATCTCTTTTTACTTTTAAATCTTCTATTTCTGTAATTACACTATTTATCTCTTTTATATCAGATTTTAAATTATTATATGCAAAGTATAATGCTGCCTGTTCTAAAGAAAAAATTTCATATGTGTCTGCGGGAATAATTTCTTCACCTTTTATTTTTAAATCCCAATCTTTAACCTTAAATAATTTTTCAAAATCTTTTTCATATGGAGAAGAGAGTATTTCTTCTCCTGATAATGTCGCTTTTGGATAGGTAAATATTACATTATCAGAAAAAAGCATGGAAATATAAAGGTTTTCTCTGAATTGCAATTCGGAAATTTTTGAATAATTATTTGTTTGTGTGATTTGTGATAATAATGGATTTACAGCGATTGATGGATAATTTCTGTCAGTAAAAGATACAAATATCTTGTATTTTTTATGTACAAATCTTGAATCATTTAATGTGAATATTTCTACTGTATTTGAATATCTTTCAGAAATTCTAAATTTTTCTGTTTCTATTAAACTGGAAAGTATGTTATAAAATTTAGAAAGCTTAATTTCACCGTCTATTAAACGACTCAGATTTTTTTCAAGAGTGAGTAATAATTCATGAAATTTATATAATGCATTTAATTCACTTTCCACTTTTTCTATATTTTTTATGTTTATAATTCCTTCATTTATCCAGCTATTTAAAAGTTCTCTGTAATATGTAATTTCAAAATCATTTATATCTATTTTCTCTAACAGATTAAAAAGTGTGTTCATTAATTCAAATAATTCGTTAAATTGTTCTTCCTGTTTTTCTAATCTTTCCTTTTCATCAGATATATTTAATTCTGCTTTTATTTCTTTTAGATATTTTGAAATTGTATTTAACCACTTTTCCTTTCTTGATTTAAGCGTAGACTTTGGATAGTCATAATAGAGATTAATAGTTTTTAATAACGATTCAATTTCATCAATTGATAACGAACGTTCTCCTCCGTATCCTGCTTCTATTAATGCAAGCAAATCTTCTACTTCATATCCTGAGTATTTCGCCTTTAATGGTAATAATAATTTTGAAACTATAACGCTTTCTGATAGTGGAATATCATTTTTCAATCTATATGGAACGTTTAATTCTTCAAAAAATTCAGCAAATGCATTCGCAGTTTGTGTATCAGGAACAATTATTCCAAAATCCTGAGGTTGATTATTTTCATATATTATTTTTCTTTTTATTTCTTTTGCTACATTTTCTATTTCTAATACAGTATTTTTAAATACTGTTTTTTGTATGTATATATCTTTGAATAATTTTTTTAATTCTGATTTTTGATAATTTATCTCAAAACTTTCATTTTTTAAAAAGTATAATATTCTTTCAAGACTTTTGAATGATTCTTCATCTATCGGATTCCAAGCAAAAAATATAACATTGTCAAACATATTAAACATTGTTTTTAATACTTTAGTCAAAATAGGTGGTATATCAAAAAAACCGCTTATGAACAATGTATTTCCCAAGGTTTTTTCAAGTTTAGGCAGCTCGTTATAGAACCATTTATATATACTAATCTGGTCATAATTTTTATCTATACTTTTAGAATTGTCGAATTTTGTATTGAGTATTTCTTCCAGCTTTTCCTCAAGATGCTTATATAGCTTATACAGATTGCTATCACCATCTACATCTTTATCTATTTCTGAATATAATTCATTTGAAGAAATAATATTTTCATCGTCTATCCTTGAAATCTCCCATTTTCTTTCAAAAATTTCAAGAAGATAATCAATTGAGCGTTTTGATTTTGAAAGAGTTTTTACATAATTTTTGAATTGTGGATTATTTTTTTCCTTTTCTATTAAATCTTCCATTTCTTTTGCTATATATGATTTTAAAAAATCCCTGTCTATAAACAGGAATGAAGGTTCATATTTTCTAAATATTTCAACAGCATATTGATTTATAACCCTAAAAGCATCTCTATTAATAGTTTTATCAACTTTCCTCGCAACACTTTCAGCAATTTGCTTTACATAATCACCAGATGGTCCTATAAACAAAAAATTCATCGGGTCTTTTTTATAATAGGGAAGAATAATTTCCCCTAACTCTTCAAAATGATTACGTTTTATATCAATAATCTCTACTTTTTTCATATTATTCCTCCTGCTATTCCTCATAATATTCTAATCCATGTTCTTCACACCACTCTATAGCAATTTCTTTCAATTTTTCCATTTTGTATTCATAATACTTATCTCTTAAACCAAGCCTGGAGATTTCATATTTAAAAAATCTAAATGCTCCTCTACCATTAAGTGCATTTAATAAAATTTCAGAAGTTTCATCATCAACCATATAAATAGAAAAGTTTCTCATAATCTTATATTCATAAATATCATATTGCGAGGGTATTGGAATATAGATTTCTGGATAAGTTAATATAGCATCTGCTAATTTCAACTCTTCTTTTTCCCAATCTTGAGCTTTTGAATAGATATAATCATAATCATCATACTCAGCTTTTGAAAGAAAGTCGTTTTCAATCGTAACAAATTCACCTGTTTTTTTGTTATAATATTTGGTTGTTTCTGAGAATTGCGCATCCATTTCTTCTACAAGTCTTTTATATTAACTTTCATAGTTTCTCCCCCTTTCATAGTATTTTTAAATTGTGCAAATTCAAATCTTTTCTTTCCTTTGATTTATTTTTTGCTTTTTTCCTGGAATGACTCTCTCTAAATTAAATTCACTCCTTATCATATTATTCTTTTTCCTAACTTAAATACCCCCTATAATATCTTTAGTGAATTTTTATCTATTTTCTCAATTTATCTTTATTATATCATATCGTATATTCAATATATTGACAAAAAATACAAAAAAATGTTATACTAAATCAAAGCTAAAAAAGGTGGAAAACTATGAAAAATAATTTTATTAATCTTGTGTATAATTATGTTATAAATGAAAATTTTGATTCTACACACGATTTAGGTCATATACTAAGAGTTACAAAAAATGCTGAATTTATAGCAAAAAACGAAAATGCCGATATAGAAGTTGTTATTATTTCAGCTTTACTTCATGATATAGCAAGAAATGATGAATTATCCGGAAAAATAGAAGATCATGCGCTCGAGGGTGCAAGAAGAGCTGAAATTTTTTTAAGAAAAATTAAGTATCCAAAATATAGAAAAGTTTCATATTGTATAGAACATCACAGATTTAGAAAGAAAAATATTCCAGAAACATTAGAAGCAAAAATTATACAAGATGCTGATAGATTAGATGCTTTAGGATACGTGGGAATAACAAGAGTTTTCATGCATAAAAATGGCGGAGATTTAAAAGAAAGAATCGAACACTTTTACGAAAAAATACTTAAACTCAAACATTTAATGAATACAGAAACCGCTAAAATATTGGTAGAAGAAAAATCCAAAATTGTTGAAACATTTATAAAAGGTTTGCAAAAAGAATTATTATATATTTATGAGGTGGATGATGGATAAAAAACAAAGGATTTTAAAAATTTTAGAGAATTCAGAAAATCCTGTAAAAGGCAAAATATTAGCAGAAAAAATTGGTATAAGCCGTCAGATGATTATACAATATATATCCAGATTAAAATCAGATGGACATAAAATTATTGCTACAAGAGATGGATATATTCTGGAAAAAGAATTAGGAATTAGAAAGATGATAGCTGTAAAGCATTCAACAGATGAAATTGAAAATGAACTATTTGCTATTGTACAGGCGGGAGGAAAGATTATAGATGTTATTGTTGAACACCCTCTTTATGGTGAAATTAAAGGAAGAATCGATGTAAAAAACGAAGAAGATATTATAAGATTTATGAGTTTATTAAAAACCACACAAGCAACACCATTATTGGAATTATCAGATGGCGTTCATATTCATACAATTGAGGTCAAAGATGAAAAAACCTTCGAAAAAGTAAAAGAAGCGATAAAAAAATACTTAATTTTAGATTTTTGAATGGGGGGATAATATGAAATTTATTGATTTGAGAAGCGATACTGTCACATTACCTACCGAAGAAATGAGGAAAGCTATGTGTGAGGCTGAAGTTGGAGACGATGTTTATGAAGAAGATCCCACCATAAAAAAGTTAGAGGAATTGGCAGCCGATATATTAGGAAAAGATGCAGCTCTTTTTGTTCCAAGTGGAACATTTGGAAATCAATTAGCTTTATTCACACATTGTAATAAAGGTGATGAGGTAATATTAGGTGACGATTGTCATATTGTTCAACATGAAGCTGGAGCTGCTGCAATCATCGCAGGTGTTCAATTACGTACAATTAAATCAAATAAAGGCATGCTTCCTCCAGAAGAAATAGAAAGAAGAATAAGAAAGGTTGAAGATATACATTTTCCTAAAACCGGATTGATTACATTAGAAAATGCTCATTCTAATGGAAGAGCCATACAGTTAGAAAATTTTGAAAAAATAAAAACAATAGCTGATAAATATAATATTCCTATACATTTAGATGGTGCAAGATTATTCAATGCCGCCATATCATTAAACGTTGAACCGCAAAAAATAGCTTCATATGCAGATTCTATTAACATCTGCCTTTCAAAGGGGTTGTGCGCTCCTGTTGGCTCTTTACTTGTTGGAAGTTATGATTTTATAAAAAATGCTAAAAGAAATAGAAAAATTATGGGTGGCGGTCTAAGACAGGCAGGAATATTAGCAGCTGCAGGAATAATTGCTTTAAATAAAATGCGTTTTAGATTAAATGAAGACCATGAAAAGGCTAAATATTTGGCTCATAAACTTTCTAAACTTGGTTTTATTGATATTGTCGAAGATGTTGATATTAATATGGTGTTTTTTAAAATAAATAAAAATTTTAATGATAATGAGTTTATATTATATATGAAAGACAATGGTATAAAAATAAATCCACCAGAAGAAAACATATACAGGTTTGTTACTCATTACTGGATAAAAAAAGAGGATATCGATAAAACAATAAAAAATATAGAAAAATATTTTTATCATAGTAAATAACTATAGTTTTTGTATAAGGGGGATATGGGGTGAAATACTCAAAAGTGAATAGCGCATATGTTTCAGGTTTTGAAGTAAAACCTATTATTGTGGAAGTTGATATAAATTCAAAAGCAACACAACAAATCTTTAAGATAGTTGGCATGCCAAATACAGCAATTTTAGAAAGTCAAAAAAGAGTATATAGTGCTATAAGAAATTCAGGATTTAAATTCCCAAATGGGAATGTAACCGTAAATCTTGCACCAAGTAATATTAAAAAACACGGAACACATTTTGATTTGCCAATAGCGATATCTATATTATTGGCTTCAAAACAATTAAATTTTAATATTGATAATTATTATATATTTGGTGAAATTGGGTTAAACGGTGAAATCAGAGGAATACCAGGAATAACATTATTGTTACTGGATATATCCCATAAAAATAAAAATGCCCGGTTTATAATTCCAAAAGAAAATGAAGAAGAATCTTTGTTTATAGAAAAAAATACAGTTTATATAATTAATAAATTAACTGATATAATTCATATATTCGATCCAGAAAAATCTGAAAATTATAAAGCTTCTCCTAAAAATACATATTATGAAAAGAATGATGAACAACTTGATTTTTCAGAAATAAAAGGGCAATTTTTTGCAAAAAGAGGAGCTGAAATAGCCGCAGCTGGATTTCATAACTTATTAATGAAGGGAAGCCCAGGATCTGGTAAAACAATGATTGCACGAAGAATTCCTACTATCTTACCTGAAATGACAAAAGATGAAATAATAGAATCAACAAAAATCTATTCTATATATGGTTATCTAAATATGGTAATAAAAAAACGTCCTTTTCGCTCTCCACACCATTCTGCATCTGCTGTTTCAATAATTGGTGGTGGTGCCGATTCAAAACCCGGAGAGGTTAGCCTGGCAAATAATGGTGTTTTATTCTTAGATGAATTTCCTGAATTCAGAACAGATGTAATTGAAGCTCTCAGACAACCTATGGAAGATGGAATTGTTACGATTTCCAGAGCAAAATTAATTGCTACATATCCCGCAAAATTTATGTTAATCGCAGCACAAAATCCATGTCCCTGTGGATATTATGGTGACCCAGAGCATGAATGCACATGCACATTAAACCAAATTAATAATTATAATAGAAAAATATCGGGCCCAGTTTATGATAGAATCGATATCAGAATAAAGATCGAACGTGTTAAAATAGATGATATTTTCAGCAATATAAATGAAGAAAGTTCAGCAACTATACGCGAAAGAGTAAGAAAAGCAAGTTATATACAAATAAAAAGACAGGGAAAACTAAATGGAAAACTTACCCAAAAGGAAGTAAAAAAAATTATTAAGCTTGATGAAAGTGTTGAAAGGTTTTTAAAAACTGGTGCGAAAAAATTTAAAATGACCGGCAGAGGAATTAATAGAATATTAAAAGTTGCACGAACAATAGCCGATTTAAAAGGAAGCGATAAAATAAAAATTGAAGATATAGCAGAGGCCTTTCAATTCAGGGGGGATTAAAATTTATAAAAATTCATATGGAGATATGTTTTTCAAAATAAAAGATAAATTAGAATTTATAGAGATACTCGATTCAATAATTAAAATACCTAAAAGAGATGTTTACTTCTTTTCCGAAGTAGAAAGTGACTTTTATTATATGAATAATATAGGAACTTTACATGTTTTAGAAATAGAAAATGAAAAAAGCAAAGAAAAAAGTTTCAAAAATTTTATTCCAGATAATAGTCTTATATATTCAATTTTAAAATTATCAAAAAATTCCTTAATTCCATTTACTATATGGGATTTGGTAAATTTTTATAAAAATGGATATAAAATTCGCTATTTAAAGGAATATAATAAAATTTTGGCATTTTACATATTAAAAAACAATGTTGTAGATTTTGTTTTTTTTGAAAATGAAAATATAAATTTAATTACTCAAACTTTAAAAGATATTTCTTACTTTGTCAATAACTCATACGTTATAAACGTATATTCTAATCAAAAAAATTTTAAAAATTTATTATCAAACAAAAATACTATTGATATAAGAAATTTTTATATTTATAAATTAAATTCGCATGGTATATATATTACAAATCCTCAAAAAAATGATTCAAAAAAGATAATTAATTTTTATGAAAAAGTTTTTTCAAATTCAACTACACTGGCAACTCAACTAAACGAATTTAATAAAACAGTTAAAGACTTTGAGGAAATCATCAACTTATCAAAAAAATTGTTTGGATTAAGGATATTAGTTACAAAATTTACTGATAAAATAATAGGTAATGCTGATATTTATTGGAATATTCAAAGACAAAGATTAAAAAAAACTGCTAAATTGGGAATTAGTGTACTTGAAAGTTTTAGAAATATGGGTATAGCCACAACATTAATTAACAATCATATAACATGGTGTATAGAAAATCCCGATATACATAGACTCGAATTAGAAGTTTTTTCAAATAACATAAAAGCTATCTCTTTGTATAAAAAATTAGGTTTTGTTGAAGAGGGACGACGTAAAGAAGCTGTTTATATTGACTCTAAATATTTAGATATTATAATGATGGGGTATATAACAGAACCAATTTTTTTGTTTTAAAGTTTGTGAATTATTTGTATTTTTGATGTTTTATATTAATCATTTACGATGTCCAAAAAGTAAAGTCGCTCAAACCTTGATTGTTAATCCTCAAAAATAGCTCATTCTCGCCGGTCATATCAGACTCACATCCATGTTCGGTATTTTGCATCCGTGCAAAATTGACCGGCATCATTCGTTATTTTTTCGGACAATCTGCGAGTTTTCGCTTACTTTACTAATTGGACACCCTATTAATCATTTATTAAATTAAAAGCTGTATAGTTGGACTTTTTTACACAAAATTAATCTTTTCTTTTCTTGTCTGTTATATTTCACATATTAATTTAAATCATAATATTATATAATCTATGTGAAGATTTCTTCATCAAATTTTTTGTTTTTCTTTTTGTGAAATTGTGAAAAAAATATCTTATTTGGATAATATTTATCTAAATTAAATATTTTATATAATTTGTGAAAAAAATATCTATCTATTTAATATATATAATTTTTGTATATAAGAATAAATCCATAGCGAGGAGGGAATGCAATGTCTTTAGAACTTGAAAACAAATTTAGAGAAGTAGAAGAATATATTGATTCATTAAACCTCGAAAACAAAGATAAAGTAACAAAAAGAAGCTATTTAATTCATGTTTTGCACAAAGCTCAGGAAATAATTGGTTATCTTCCGATTGAAATTCAAAAAATAATAGCAAAAAAACTGGATGTTCATGCATCTGATGTATATGGTGTTGTAACATTTTATAATTTTTTCAGTATGAAACCAAAAGGAAAATATCCTATTAATGTATGTTTAGGTACTGCATGTTATGTTAGAGGTTCGGGTGATATCCTTGAAGAGTTTAAAAAACAACTTGGTATAACAGAAAACGAAACTACAGAAGATGGTATGTTTAGTATCCATGCAGTTAGGTGTGTAGGTGCGTGTGGACTAGCCCCAGTAGTAATGATTGGTGACGAAGTTCACGGAAGATTAACAACAAAAGATGTGAAAAGATTAATAAACGAATATAGAAATAGAGATAAATAAGGAGGGGATCCTATGCCAAAAATAAAAAGCTTAGAAGATTTATTAAAACAAAAAGAAGAAGCTAAAAGTAAATTATCTTTAAGGAAAATAGCTGATAAAGATGACATTATAACTCTCAAAGTTGCAATGGGAACATGTGGAATTGCAGCAGGAGCTAAAACAACCTTTGAGAAATTACTTGAAATTATTGAAGAAAAAAATTTGGATAATATAAGAGTTATACAAACAGGATGTATGGGTTACTGTCATGCTGAACCTACAGTAGAAGTTAACGAACCAGGAAAAGAACCTATATTATATGGAAAAATTACAGGTGATAGAGCAAAAGAATTGATAGAAAAACATATTTTAAATGGAGAATTATTGCAGGACTCAATCATAGGGGAAACTCACAAATCAATTAATGAATAAGGAGGGAATAAAAATGTCATCATATAAATATCACGTTTTGATATGTGGTGGTACAGGTTGTACCTCTTCCAAAAGTGAGTTAATAAAAGATAATTTAGAAAAATTAGTTAAAGAAAAAGGTTTGGAAAACGATGTTCAAATAGTTAGAACTGGATGTTTTGGATTCTGTGAACAGGGACCAATAGTGAAATTTTTACCTGATAATACTTTTTATGTAAGAGTTACCCCAGAAGATGCTGAAGAATTGGTAAATGAACATATTATAAAAGGTAGAAAGGTTGAAAGATTATTATATGTTGAACCAACAGAACATGAAAGAATAGATGAATCAAAAAAAATGCCATTTTATAAAAAACAAATAAGAGTTGCTTTAAGAAATGCAGGATTAATCAATCCTGATGATATAGATGAGTATATAGCTAATGATGGATATCAGGCATTAGCTAAAGCTTTATCTATGTCACCTGAAAAAGTTGTTGAAGAAGTTAGAGAATCAGGATTAAGAGGTAGAGGCGGTGGTGGATTTCCTACAGGTTTGAAATGGGGATTCGCCCAAAAAGCTAAAGGTGATATTAAATATGTAGTATGTAATGCCGATGAAGGCGATCCTGGAGCATTTATGGATAGATCCGTTCTTGAAGGTGATCCGCATTCAGTTATCGAAGGTATGGCTATTGCAGCTTATGCTATAGGCGCCAATCAAGGATATGTTTATATAAGAGCTGAATATCCTTTAGCTGTTAAACGATTAGAAAATGCTATAAAGCAGGCAAAAGAATATGGTTTATTGGGAGAAAATATATTTGGGACAAACTTTTCATTTAATTTAGAAATAAGACTTGGGGCTGGAGCTTTTGTTTGTGGAGAAGAAACAGCTTTATTAGCTTCTATTGAAGGATATAGAGGAGAACCAAGAACAAAACCTCCTTTTCCTGCAAATAAAGGATTATGGGGAAAACCCACAATTATAAATAACGTTGAAACATTTGCTAATATAGCTCCAATATTATTAAAAGGGGCAAAATGGTTTAGAAGTTTAGGTACAGAAAAATCTCCAGGAACTAAAGTATTTGCATTAGCTGGTAAAATAAATAATGTTGGACTTGTAGAAGTTCCTATGGGAACTACTTTAAGAGAAGTTATATTTGATATAGGTGGTGGAATTAGAGAAAATAAAAAGTTTAAAGCTGTTCAAACTGGTGGGCCATCAGGAGGATGTATTCCTGCAGCATACTTAGATACACCTATAGATTTTGATACATTAACAGCATTGGGTTCAATGATGGGATCAGGTGGAATGATTGTTATGGACGAAAATACATGTATGCCTGATGTTGCAAAATTTTATCTGGAATTTTCAGTAGAAGAATCATGCGGAAAATGTACTCCATGTAGAATTGGAAATGTTAGATTATTAGAAATATTAGATAAAATTACATCTGGAAGAGCTACTATGGAAGATCTTGAAAGAATGAGGATTCTTGGAGAAACAATTAAAGATTCTGCTCTTTGCGGTTTAGGACAAACATCGCCGAATCCAATTTTATCAACACTTCATTACTTTAAAGATGAATATGAAGCTCATGTTCTTGATAAAACCTGTCCAGCTGGTGTATGTAAAAACTTAATCACATATGTTATAGATAAAGAAAAATGTGTCGGTTGTACCGCTTGTGCAAGAGTTTGTCCTGTTGAAGCTATTAATGGGTCTATTAAAAATCCTCATGAAATAGATCAAGAAAAATGTATCAAATGTGGCGCTTGTTATGCAACATGTAGATTTGGCGCTATAGAAAAGATATAGGAAGGAGGAAAAAATATGCCGAAAATTACTATAAATTGTAAAGAAGTTGAAGTACCTGAAAATTATACAGTTTTAGATGCTGTTAAATCTGTTGGTGGATATGTTCCAACATTATGTTATATGAAATTAGATGATATAGGAATTGAAAACAAACCTGCTTCATGCAGAGTATGTATGGTTGAAGTAGAAGGAAGAAGAAATTTAGCTCCAGCATGTGCTACTCCAGTTGCAGAAGGTATGATTGTAAAAACTCATTCAAGAAGAGCTATACAGGCAAGAAGAACTGCAGTTCAACTATTATTATCTGATCATCCACAAGACTGTTTAAAATGTCCAAAAAATGGTGAATGTGAATTACAGGATTTAGCAGCTGAATTAAATATTCATAATAATCCATATATGGGTAAAATGTCTTTACATAAAAAGGATATTTCAGCAGCAATAATCAGAGATCCAAATAAATGTGTAATGTGTAGACGATGTGAAACTATGTGTAATGAATTCCAGACTGTCGGTGTTCTATCCGCTGTAAACAGAGGTTTTGATGCTGTTGTTAAACCTACCTTTGACTGGAATCTCGAAAATACTGCTTGTACATTCTGTGGTCAATGTGTAGCCGTATGTCCAACAGGTGCTTTAGTTGAAAGATCATATATTGATCAGGTATGGGATGTTTTAGAAGATCCAAAGAAGCATGTTGTTGTTCAAACAGCCCCAGCAGTTAGAGTTGCTATTGCTGAGGAATTTGGTCATGAACCAGGTACAATATCTACTGGGAAATTAGTTTCTGCTTTAAGAGTTTTAGGTTTTGATAAAGTATTTGACACTAATTTTTCTGCTGATTTAACAATAATGGAAGAAGCTACTGAATTTATTCAAAGATTAGAAAATGGCGGATACATGCCAATGTTAACAAGCTGTTGTCCTGGTTGGGTTAAATTTTTAGAACATCAATTCCCTGAATTATTGGAAATGCCATCAACCGCTAAATCTCCTCAACAGATGTTTGGAGCAGTTGCAAAAACATATTATGCCCAAAAAGCAGGAATCAATCCAGAAGATATTGTTGTAGTATCAATAATGCCATGTTTGGCTAAAAAATATGAAGCAAATAGAGATGAATTAAGAGATTCAGGATATCAGGATGTTGATTTTGTAATAACTACAAGAGAATTAGCAGATATGATTAGGGAATCAGGTATAAACTTTAATAATTTACCAGATGGCGAATATGATAATCCTTTAGGCGAATCAACTGGTGCAGCTGATATCTTTGGTAGAACTGGTGGTGTTGCAGAAGCTGCTTTAAGAACAGCTTATGAATTTATTACAGGTGAAGAATTAAAAGATGTAGACTTTGTTGGATTGAGAGGCTACGAAGGTGTAAGAATTGCAGAAATCGATATTAAAGGAACAATAATTAGAGTTGGTGTTGCACATGGTTTAGGAAATGTAAGGAAATTGTTGGAAGATATAAGAGAAGGAAAAGTCAAGGTTCATTTGATTGAAGTAATGGCATGTCCTGGCGGTTGTGTTGGAGGTGGAGGACAACCTTATCATCACGGAGATTTCAATGTTATAAAAAGAAGAATTGAAGCTATTAACAAAATAGATAAGGATAAACCTATAAGAAAATCACATGAAAATCCTTCTATAAAGAAAATTTATGACGAATTTTTAGGAAAACCAAATAGTGAAAAAGCACATCATTTATTACATACTGAATATTTTGAAAGAGAATGGTTATGATATAATAAAAGCGGGGATTTTCCCCGCTTTTATTATAAAAATTTAAATTTTATATTGTATTTAGGAGGTGCAAAATGTATACATATGGATTGATGTTAATTGCAAATAATGAAGAAGAAGCTTACAATTTAGCTTCAAAATATGCAAGAAGATATGGAAATCATAATGTTTCTTCATGTGTTAACTATTTAAATGAAAAAAAATTATTTGAAGATACAGTAAATGATTTAATTTCTATGTATAAAAGTTTAAAAGAAGCGTCAGAAAATATGATAAAAAGATTTGAAGGAAAAGTTCCTGAAGATGATTATATTTTAAATCAATTAAAAGATAATTTAAAAAGATTTGAAAACGGAAAATATGCTTATCCCGAAGAATGGAAACTGGTATTTCATGATGGCAATGATTTTGAACATATTGATAATTATAAAATATTTGAAAATATTAAAAATCATCATCAAATAAAAAATTTATATTTATTAATAATTGATATATTTTAAGATTAATATATTCTAAGATGGCTTTTGCCATCTTTTTTATTTTGCTTTTTAGAAAAAAGTTTTAAAAGTTGACTTAGCTTGAAATCTGAGATATAATATTAATATATATTTCATTTATTTTTTTAAATTTAAGGAGGGATAGAATGAAAAAAGCATTTTTTTTTATAGGCATTTTTTTCTTAGTATTTTTGCTTTATGGTTGCATGGGTTTAAACAATGAAAAAACATATTATTATATTGAAGGGTATTTTAAGGATGATCAAGGAGATGGGCAATTACATCCGTGGAGTGGAGAATTTGTAATACTTGCTTTAGATTCAAGTAATAAAATTAAAGGTTATGATATTGCTAATGATCAAGAACCAACAAACGATTACTTCAAAATAGAAAATCTTCTTGAAGGAAATTATATTTTGAAAGTATATACAGATGCCAATAATAATATTGATAAAAATAATTTAGAATCATTATTAAATAACACACCAGATGCAACAAAACATATCAATTTAACGAATAATGCAAGTATCACCATTCTTTTTGGTGAAAATGATTAAGGGGGGGGAATATGCCGGAATTTGCAAATCCATTTTCAGGATTAAAAAGTGGTAGAAAATTAACAGATGAAGAATTAGTTAGAGCTATTCGCTATATGGTTGCTGCAGAATATGAAGCAATACAATTATATATGCAATTAGCTGAATCTACAGATAATGAATTAGCAAAAGAAGTATTGGCTGATATCGCTAATGAAGAAAGAGTTCATGCTGGAGAATTTTTAAGATTATTAAAAGAACTAGATCCTGAAGAAGAAAAATTTTATAACGAGGGTGCTAAAGAAGTAGAAGAGGAAATTGAAAAGTTTAAGTCAAAATAAACCGGTATCTTAAGATACCGGTTTATTATTTGAAAATATAATTATTTATGTTATAATATCTTCGTTATTTTTAATAATTCGGAGGGATACAATGAAAGAAAATATATATGTTATAGGACATAAAAAACCTGATACAGATAGTATCGTTGCTTCTATTTCTTATGCTTATTTAAAAAATAAGATCGATAATAAATATATATATATACCTTATAGACTTGGAAATCTTAATCCGGAAAGCAAATATGTCTTGAATTTTTTTAATGTTGAGCCTCCAAAACTCTTAAAACATGTATATATACAGGCAAAAGATGTTATGACAAAGGATGTTATATCAGCCTATAAAGAATCTACTATTTACGAAGTTGGAAATAAAATGCTTGATAATCAAATAAAAAGTATTCCAATTGTTGATAAAGAAAATAAACTAATTGGGCTTTTAACAGAAAGAGAATTAGCAAAAAATTTTTTACATGAAATTCAAAATTTTACCCTTGAAGAAAATCCTCCAAAAGTAAAAGATGTTATAAAAACAATGAATGGAAAATTAATAGTTGGAGATAAAAATAAAAAATTAAAAGGGTGTCCAACAATTGGTGCAATGACAGCTGAAGAAGTACAACGTTATGTAAAAAAAGACGATGTATTGATTACAGGAAATAGAAAAGATGTACAAAAAATTGCCCTTGAAAAAAAAGTAAGCTGTTTGATAATAACAGGTAATTTTTTTCCAGATTCAGATATAGTTGAACTGGCAAAAAAACAAAATATTCCAATTGTTGTTTCACCTCATCCAACATATATTACAGGAAGATTATTAAGATTAAGTACTCATGTTGAGAGAATAATGGAAAAAAACCCACTTACAGTACTTCCAGACGAATTGCTACAAGATTTTGAAGAAGAATTGATGCAAGATAAAAAAGGTGTTGCGATAGTTATAGATAATGATAATACAGTAAAAGGGATAATAACAAGGCATGATTTAATTAAACCTAAAAATAAAAAGGTAATTCTTGTTGATCATTCAGAAAAATCTCAAACTGTAGAAGGAATAAAAGAAGCAGAAATTTTAGAAATAATTGACCATCATAGACTAGGAGGATTGGAAACAGGTCTTCCAATTACTGCCCATATTAGGCCTGTAGGTAGTACCAATACAATAATATGGGATTTATATAAAAAAAATAAAATTTCCCCTCCACCTGAAATTGCCGGTTTAATGTTATCTGCCATATTGTCAGATACTATGATATTAAAATCTCCTACTACGACATATGAAGATAAACAAACAGTTGAAGAAATTTCTAAGATGTTAAATATAGATCCAATTGAATATGGAATCAATATGTATAAAGCTAAAACAAATTTAAAAGGTTTTTCGGAAAAAGATATTTTAACCCTGGATTTAAAAGAAACACGAATATCAAAAGGTAAAATTGCAGTATCTCAAATTGAAGTTATAGATCCTCATCAAATTCTTTTAGAAAAAGAAAAAATTCTTAAATCAATGGAAAAATACGCAAAAGAAAAAAACTATGTTTTATTTTTATTTTTATTAACAGATGTGCTTAAAGAAGGATCTTATATTTTTTCAGCAGGACAATATAAATTAGCGGAAAAAATATTTAAAATTAAGTTCGATAATAAAATAGCTTTTTTAAATGGAATAGTATCAAGAAAAAAGCAAGTTATGCCTTTAATTTTCAGGAATTTATAGCAAAAACAATATAGATAAAAATTATCTGTATTTAAAGTATTGTAAAAAAACAATTAAAGAGCGATTTTTACGCTCTTTTCATTTTTTCATGATTATAGCTAGATAATATGTTTTATATAGAATTATTGTTATTTATATTCGATAATCTTTATTTTTATAATAAGTTTTTTTGTATTATAATAATATTAGAATTTTCTAATATTCTTTTTTCGTCAATCTAGATAACAAGGAGATGATATTTTGGATGAATGTAAGTTAATATCTAACATTTTTAAATGTTTATCGCACCCGATTAGATTAAAAATAATCAAGCTTTTAAGTAATAAAAAATTATCTGTTTTAGAAATTACAGAGAAATTAAATACAAGTCAGTCTAGTATATCTCAGCACTTAAAACTTTTAGAAGAAAATGGTATTATTTTAAAAGAAAAAAAAGGAAATATAGTTTATTGTAAATTGAAACATAATTTAGTTTTGGAACTTTTATCTGACGGAAAAAGAATAATTTCACAAGAACTCAAAGAAGCTAATAAGATCATAAGTAAAACATAAGATTATTGGTATACTATGTATTTTGAAAAAATAAAGATTTTTTTCACAAAAAATTTTAAAAAGGAGGGAGTATTTTGAAAAAGTATATTTCAACTTTTTTAACCCTGTGGATAATCTGGATAGCCTTAACAGGATTTTCGCTTCCAGAAATTCTTACGGGTTTATTAGTTTCTCTGGTATTATCTGGAATTATTGCAAACACAGTTGATTACTCTTTTGATTTTTCCATTGTACCAAAATTATTCGTATTTGTTTTTATCTATGTTCCTGTTTTTATTATGGAAATGATAAAAGCGAATTTTGATGTTGCTGCGAGAGTATTGAATCCGTCTTTACCATTAAATCCAGGATTCGTGAAGATACCAACTAAATTGAAAGGTAATGTTGGAAAATTAACGTTGGCAAATTCTATTACATTAACTCCAGGTACTCTTTCGATTGATGCTGATAAGGATTATATTTATATTCATTGGATCGATGTTAAAGGCGAATCTCCCGAAGAATATCAAAAATATGTCTCAGGAAAATTTGAGAAAATTTTGGGAGGGATTTATAAATGAATAGTTTAATAGGAATTTTAATTGCTATTGGTGCATTTTTCTCTATTTTAAGATTAATTCAGGGTCCCACAACACCAGACAGGGTTGTTGCTGTTGATACATTAAATGTTATAATAACAGGTTCTATTGTGTTTTTATCCTATATTTTCAAGAGTGAATTATATCTTGATATTGCTTTAGTTTATGGGGCATTATCTTTTCTTGAAACTGTTGTTATTGCCCGTTATTTGGAGGGGAAAAAATGACTATAATTGGATATGTATTTATGATAATAGGTGCTCTTTTTTATGTTTTAGGTGGCTTAGGTTTATACAGAATGCCTGATGTTTATAACAGGCTTCAAGCAGCAACTAAAGCTACTACATTAGGAACATTTTCTTTAGTTTTAGGCGTTGGAATTGCCCAACCACAATGGTTTATAAAAACATTATTAATCGTAGTTTTTTTAACAATTACTAATCCAGTTGGTAGTTCTGTTTTAGCTAAGGCTTCTTATATTTACGGCGCAAAACCATTTAAATTAACAAAAAATGATTTAGATGAACTCTACAAAAGTAGAGGTGATGAAAATGCAAATAATTGAAATTTTAGTAGGTATTGCATTATTAATTTTTGCTTTTTTAGCTATAGAATCCAAAAAAATAATTAACTCTGTAATTTATTTATCAATATTAAGTATGTTATCAGTAGTATCTTTTATATTTATGAAAGCTCCAGATGTTGCTATTACAGAGGCAGTGATAGGTTCAGGCTTAGTAACAGCTATATTTATATTTACCCTTTTTTCTATAAAAAAGGTTGGTGATAAAAAATGATGAAAAAGGTTATTGCTGCATTAATAGTATTGGTTTTAGGAATTTTTATTTTTACAAATCTTTATTCAACAGGTGAAGGTAAATTATTTCCAAAATTTGGTGAAGTAAATTTAACTGAAAGAGTATCAAATAGTTTTGTAAATAAAAATGTTAGTGAAAATTCAGGTGAAATAAAATTTAAGAAAACAAAAGATGCAGAAAGCGGTTCGGCTAATATGGTAACTTCAATTGTTGTAAATTACAGGTCATTTGATACATTAGGTGAAGTTACAGTGTTATTTGTTTCCGCCTTAGGTATTGGATTGTTATTAAGCGGTAACACAAGAATGAAATTTAAAACACCACCAAACTTTATTTTAAAAACTGCAGTAAGAATTATTTCAGGAATTATTTTAATAACAGGCGTTTATATATTCATTCATGGTCATTTAACTCCTGGTGGTGGATTTCCAGGTGGTTCTATGATTGCTTCTGCAGTATTATTGTTCTACATATCTGATGATGAATTTAAAACAAAAGTAAAATCATTTAAAGTATTAGAAGGAACAGCTGGAAGTTTATATTTAATATTCGGTCTTTTAGGATTATCTTTAGGTGGATATTTCTTATACAATTTCTTACCTACAGGCACAGTCGGAGAATTATTCAGCGCAGGTATAGTTCCAATTATTTACATTTTTGTGGGATTAAAAGTAGGATCTGAGCTTTCAAACTTAATCTCAGATTTTCTCTCAGAGGAGGGGAAATAAATGATACAATATTTATTTATAGGTTTAATATTAATAGGTATATATGGTCTTTTAACTCAAAAGAATTTAATTAAGATTGTTGTAGCATTAAATGTTTTGGAAGTTGGAGTAAATTTATTTATTATATCTATTGGATATGTTAAAGATGGAGTTGCTCCTATTTTATTTAATGGTGTAAAAACAAATAATAATTTGTTTGTTGATCCTTTACCTCAAGCTCTTGTTCTTACAGCTATTGTTATAGGTGTTGGAGTTACAGCGTTAGCACTAACAGTTGTAAGAAAAATTTATGAAAAATATGAAACATTAGAATTGGACGAGATGGGGAGTGAAAGCAATGATTAATCCTGTTTTATTAATAGCAATCCCATTACTGTTTGCCTTTTTATCTGTTATTTTCAAAAAAGCTGATAAAACTCTTTTATTAGCTGCAGTTGCATTTAATGTTTTTGGAGCTCTTGTTATTCAGGAAGGTAATATTATCATTGGTGGTTGGAAACCTCCATTTGGTATAAATCTTGTTGTTGATCAATATTCGATATTTGGATTAATGATATTAAATATTGTTTTTGCCTTATCTGTTATTACATCATTAGCTTCAGTAAAAAAATATTCAACTGTATTATTGGTTTCACTGGCTTCATTAAATGGAATGATGTTAACTGGAGATTTGTTTAATTTATTCGTATTTTTAGAAATTGCATCAATTTCAGCATATATTATATCAACGATGACAAAAAGTTTTAAAGGAACCTTTAACTACATAATTTTAGGAGCTCTTGGTTCAAACCTTTATTTATTGGGAATTATTATTCTTTATGCAACGACTGGAACATTAAACATGGCTGATATGTCTTCAAAAATTAGCTTTGTAAATAATAACATATTATTATTAGCATTAACATTTATATTCGCTGGATTTGCAGTAGAAGCTAAAATAATGCCGTTCAACGGATGGGTAAAAATGGTATATGGAAATGTTAATGATTTAAATGGTGGAATTTTTGCTTCTGCATATGCAACAGCAGTTATTTTAGTTTTTGGAAGATTGTTCACTTCTATATTTGTTTTAGAAGGTAATTTAAAAACAATATTTTTAACTATTACAGTATTAACATTTATTTTTGGTGAAATTGCAGCATTTTCACAAAAAAATATAAGAAGTATTCTTGCATTTTCTAGTATAGGACAAGCCGGGTTAATAGCAACATTGTTCTTAACAGGTATTACTGGTGGAGCAATGATGCAAGTTGCAAATAATGCCTTTGCTAAATTATTAATGTTTACAATTGCTGGTGCAATGTATGTATACACTGGTACAGATAGTATTGAAAAATTGCAAGGTTTATTTAAAAAACATAAATTAATAGGATTCGGTTTTAGTGTTGCTGCACTATCTTTAGTTGGATTGCCATTATTCTATGGGTTTTATGTAAAAATTTTTGCATTAACAAATTTACTTAAATTAAATAGTTTCTGGTTACCAGCGTTAATCTTATTTGCAAGTTTAATTGAAGGGATTTATTACATAAGAATGTTAGCAAAATTATGGAATCCTGGAAAAGAAGGTAAAGAATCAAAAGATGAATACACAACAAAATTAACTTTGGAAAACACATTTGCTTATGCTGTATTAGCAATTGCAGTAGGATTATTTATTATTTATATTAGCTATAATCCAGAATTTATAACACAAGGTATAAGCAATTACCTTTCCAATATTGCGGGAGGGATGTGACGTGGCTTTAAATACTTTAATCTTATTCATATTATTAGGCGGATTGATAACTTATTTTGTAAGTAAAATAAATAGCAAAACAGGAGCATGGTTAACAGTAATAATATCATTAGTTTCTTTATTTGTTATATATTCTATGAAAGATTCTTCGGGAGTTATACTTAATGTGTTTAACTATGGAAACTATTCACTAAACTTAGTTACATCAAATTATGCATGGTATTTTTCAATTGTAATGGTTCTCGTATATTCGATGGTTTCATTCTTTAATCCATATTGGATGGAGAAAGTAATTCATCCAGCTGCATATAATTTATTCTATTTATTATCGTTAGGTGGAACTTTAGGAGTATTTTATTCTAAAGATTTTTTAACTTTGTTTATTTTCTGGGAATTAGTAGTTTGGTCTTCAATGTTTATTATTCCTTTGGGAAAATCCAGAAGAGCCACGGTTGTATATTATGGAATTAGTACAATAGGTTCCTTTTCAATGTTGTATGCAATTTTAATGTTAAATGTTAAGTATGGTACATTTGATATACAAACAAATATTCAAAATATGTCCAATGATCCAAAATTTGCCGTATTATTCTTCTTTTTAATTATTATGGCCGGATTAACTAAATTGGGTATTTTCCCATTTTATACATGGTTGCCTATTGCACACGGGAATGCTCCACATACATTTTCACCTGTATTATCAGGTGGTCTTGTAAAAATGGGTGGATTTATAGCCTTTTTAATGACAGCAGTATTACCAACATCAAAAGTATTTGCAAATCATTTAAATATATTGAATAATCCATATGAAAATTATATATTAATGATACTTGGTGCTATCAGTATTATTATTGGAACATTAATGGCTATAAAACAAGATGATGCAAAAAAACTCATTGCATATTCTACAGTAAGTAATAGTGGATATATTTTAATAGGTTTAGCAATGGTAGATCAGACAGGATTCGCTGGTGGAATGATGCATGTATTTAATCATGCTATGGCATCTGCTGCTATGTTCCTTTCATTTGCTGCAATTGCATATAGAACAGGAACAACCAAAATATCAGAACTTGGTGGATTAATAAAAAGGATGCCAGTTACATTTACTGCATATTTAATTGCTATTATTTCGTTGGCTGGTATTCCTCCAATGAGCGGATTTGCTTCAAAGTGGTTAATATATCAAGGATTAATTAGAAAAGGAAATATGTTTATTGCTTTTGCTGCATTTTTTGGTAGCGTTGGATCATTTATGTATGTTTTCAGACCATTAGCTGGAGCATTTTTAGGACAATTATCCCCTAAACATAAAGAAATTAAGGAAGTACCTTTTTGGATGCAATTACCAATGTTAGTAATTTCTGGTTTAACTATATTATATGGTGTTTATCCTGGACTAATGCTTAAATACATCGCAAAAATTCAAGAAACAGTTGGTTTAAAAGCTATTGAAGTTGAAGGATTTAAAATATTAACTCCAAATGGAATGTGGGATTCTTGGATAGTAACCTTGGTATTTACAATAGGATTCATAATTGCAACAATATTATATTTTGTATTACCAAAATCAAAATCGGTAGATTTAATGGATACATATACATCTGCTGAGTTTATTTATGATCCTGATAAATATCATTATTCATCAAATTATTATGCCCCATTTGAAAGATTATATGCAAAACATCCTTCTGTAGAAAAGTTCTATAATGCAATAGCGTTAAGAGTAAATGAATTGGGACAATTGATAAAAACATGGTTCTTTAATGAAAATCCTGCATTTACAGTTTTCTGGATTTCGATAGTAATAACTGCTATATTTATGTGGGGTGATAAAATATGAGTACGTTTTTTAAAGCTACATTATTAGTATTATTAGCTTTCTTTTGGCAATTAACCCTTGCTGGTATTCAAAGAAAAGTTACAGCTAGAATCCATAGAAGGGTAGGTTCTCCGTGGTATCAAAATTTTATAGATTTATTTAAGACATGGAGCAAGAGTTCAATTTCTCATGGATTTATATATGATTTTGGAGTATTAATGGCTTTAGGTGGAACTATAGCAACATTAATTTTTGTTCCAGCAGGTCATATTGTTGTTTTTGATAAACTTGATAATTTCTTTGTTATAGTTTATCTTTTGGCTGTTGGATCTTTAGGAATGGCTATGAGTGCCGTTGGTTCAGGGAATCCTTGGGCAAGCATAGGGGTTATGAGAGCATTAACGCAAATGTTGGCATATGAGATTCCTTATATTATGACTGTATTTGGAATTATATATGCAAATAAAACTGCTTCTATTCATGCAATAGCTCAGGCTCAACAAACAATGGGTATTTTAGGATGGAATATGTTTAGAATGCCTTTAGGCGTAATTGTTGGTTTTATATCACTAATGGGTATGCTTGGAAAAAAACCTTATGATGCTCCTATAGCTCCTGCAGAAATTGCATCAGGTCCTTTAGTAGAATATGGAGGAAAACATTTAGGAATGTTAATGTTACAACATGAATTTGCAACTTTTGTAGAAGTTGGATTATTTGTCAATTTGTTCTTAGGAGGAGGAACATTAATAGCTTTCTTAATAAAATATTTTATTGTATATATTTTAGCAACTATGATTGCTTCTGTAGTAGCAAGATTCAAAATAGATCAACTGGTAGTATTTTATTATAAAGTTCCATTAGCATTAGCTTTAATTCAAACAGCAATTGTAATATTCACCGGTTTGGGGGTGAGCATATGGCTTTAAATGAAAATGAAAAAATTAATGAAATAGATGTAAATGAATTAGATTGTAGAGATACATTAACTTTCTGGGAAAAATTTGGTAATATTTTCAGAAGTAAATCAATTTGGATGTTGCATTACTGTACTGGTTGTGGTGCTATGGAACTACCTCCAACAATGACATCTAGATTTGATATGGAAAGAATAGGTATGGCTCCAATGGCTACTCCAAGACAAGCAGATGTTTTATTAATAACAGGATACCTAAGTGTTAAAACATTAAGGAGAATTATTTATACATATGAACAAATGCAAAATCCAAAATATGTAGTTGGTTTTGGCTCATGTACATTGAATGGCGGAGTTTATTATGATTCATATGCTGTTATTTCAAGATTAGATTATTATATTCCTGTTGATTTATATATTGCAGGATGTATGCCAAGACCAGAAGCAGTAATGAGTGGTTTTAAAAAATTAATGGATATGATTAAAAAAGGTGAAGCATTAGGTTGGAAAAGATATCAAAAATATTATGACTGGTACAAAAAGAACCAGATTCGCGCCCTTGGGGAGGTGTATGTAAAAGATGAATTCCATGAATAATATTATTGAAGATATAAAGTTAAAATTTAACCCTGAAAATACAGAAATTGTAAAGAAAAATCAAATAGCTATTGACTTAAAAAACGAAGAAGTACATTCTGTTCTTTCTTATTTAAAATCACAGGGTTGGAAACAATTAACTATACTTACATGTGTTGATTGGATAAAAGAAAATAAATTTCAACTTGTATATATATTAATGAATTGGGAAAATTCAATAACAATTCAAATAAGAACAAAAATTGATAGAAATAATCCTAAATTTAGAACTATTATAAATATTTATCCTGGTGCAGAAATGTATGAAAGAGATGTCCATGAATTTTTTGGTGTAACATTTGAAGGAAATCCAAATCATGAAAAAGAATTATTCCTCGAGTTATGGGATGACCTGCCACCTATGAGAAAAGATTTTGATCCTTTGGCATATTCTAAAAAGAAATTTGATGTTAGAGAATATAAAGTTGATTTTATTCCGAAAGAAGGTGAAGCTGAATGAAAAGACAGGTAAAACTATTTTTAGGGCCTAATCATCCAGGTATGCACGGTAATTTTAGTGTTCATCTTTATGTGGATGGAGATATAGTAGAAAAAGCTAGACCTTTACCTGGAATGCTTCATCGTGGATTCGAAAAGTTAATGGAAAGACGATTATGGATGAATAATCTTGCATTAATACCAAGAATTTGCGTTCCTGAACCTGATATAAACGAAATGGTATATGCTATGGGTGTAGAAACATTGGCAAAAGTTGATGTTCCAGAAAGAGCACATTGGATAAGAATGATTATTTTAGAATTAGCAAGAATAGCAAATCATATGATGTCATTAGGAGGTATTGGTGGCCCTACCGGTTTATATACTGGTCCTAATTGGGCTATAGCTGATAGAGATTTAATTCTTGATATATTTGAAGAAATTACAGGTGCAAGGGTATACCACATGTATATAGTTCCTGGTGGTGTTAGAAAAGACCTTCCAAATGGTATTGAAAAGAAAATAGAAAATTTTCTTGATTATTTAGAAAAAAGATTACCAGAATATGATGACTTAATATTAAAAAATCCAATGGTTCAGGCAAGAACTGTAGATAATATTGTCTTACCAGAAGAAGTATGTTGGGAACTTGGAGTTACTGGTATAGGATTAAGATCATCATCAGGAAAACCATATGATATTAGAAAAGTTGATCCTTATGCAAGGTATGATGAGGTTGAATTTGAAGTTCCAACTGCCACATACTCTGATGCATATACTAGATTAACAATAAAATATAAAGAAATACAACAAAGCATTAGAATAATTAGACAAGTATTAGACAAAATGCCAAAAGAAGGACCTGTAAGAGCAAGTATTTCAAGGGGTAGTGCTTTAAGATGGAGAGTTCCAAAAGGGCAAGTATTTAGTCATATTGAATGTGCTCGTGGTGAATATGGATATTATATAGTTTCTGATGGCTCAAATATGCCATATAGAATAGCAGTTAGAGGCGCTTCATACCCTCAAGGATTATTGGGAATTGAAAAATATTTACCAGGAACAAGAATTGATGATGTAGCTATTTGGTTAGATACTATGGGTGTATGTGCTCCAGAAATTGATAGATAACTTTTTTGATGAATATATATTAAATGGAATCTTTTATATTATTTTAAAAAAAGAAAAGGGTAAAATTATTATCCCACCGGAGGTGAGTTCATGTCTGAAATAAATAAGAGCTTCTTTTCGCCGGCAAAAGCCTGGAAATATTTAACAAAAAAACCCGTAACTATTCCATTAGACGATGTAATAGAAAATCCAAGAGAAGCCGCAGATAATTATAGAGGTTTTCATACAAATGATTGGGAAAAATGTATAGGCTGTGGTACATGTTCTAAAATTTGTCCAGCTGAAGCTATAAATATGATAAAAATTCCAGAATTACCTGATGAAGAAGGATCAAAACCTGAAAGACCTGCATTTGATTACGGAAGATGTACATTTTGTGGCTTATGTGTAGATATATGTACAACAGGTTCTTTAAATATGTCAAAAGAATATGTTCATTTATCAAATGATCCAAATTCATTCTTCTTTTTACCAAAAGAAGATGGTATTCATCATATTGAAGTTGAAAAAGCTTATCAAAGAACTGAAGATTCAGAATTACTTGATTTAGAAAGAGTGCCTATGGAAATTCTTGATGCAGAAACAAGAAAGAAAACATTCCTTGAAGTTGTAAAAGGTTTTTCTAAACAACAAGCAATTGAAGAAGCTGCTCGATGCGTAGATTGCGGCATATGTACAAAAACATGCCCAGCTCATATGGATATTCCTGATTATATTAGAACTGTATATGATGATAATGTAGAAGAAGGTTTAAGATGGTTATATAAAACAAATCCATTACCTTTAGTTTGTGGTAAAATGTGTACTCACAGATGTGAAACTGCGTGTACAATAGGCCATAGAGGTGAAGCAGTTTCTATTAGATGGCTAAAAAGATACATAGTTGACCAAATACCAGCAGAAGAATATCATGAAGTTTTAAAACATGAACAACAAATAATTAAAAAATTAGATAAGAAAGTGGCCATAGTTGGTGGAGGACCTGCAGGATTATCAGCAGCATATTACCTTATATTAATGGGATATAAGGTTACCGTATTTGAAGCAGAAAAAAGACCAGGTGGTGTTTTAAATTATGGCGGACCTACATACAGATTACCTTTAGAATCTTTTGAAAAAGACTGGAAATATATTGAATCATTAGGAGTGGAATTTAGATTAAATACAAAAGTTGGAGTAGATGTCACCCTTGAAGAATTAAAGGATAATTATGATGCAGTATTTTTATCTTCTGGATTTACATTAGGTAGATCAACTGGAGTTCCTGGAACAGAACATCCGATGGTAAAACAAGCAATGGTTGTATTAAAAGAAATGAAATATTATGTCGTAGGTGACGGGCCAAAACCATATATTCCAAAGAAATTGGTTGTTATTGGTGGCGGTAATGTTGCTATGGATGTTGCAAGAACAATGGTTAGATTACAAAACATTGAATATGGCAAATCAGAAGTTCATGTAGTAAGTTTGGAAAGAACTTTAGAAGAAATGCCATCAGATTGGGATGAAAAGCATGAAGGTGGAGAAGAAGGAGTTATATTCCACCCTGGTTGGGGTCCAATTGAAATAGTAACAGAAGGAGACAAAGTTAAAAAAGCAAGATTTAAAAAGGTCTTATCAATATTTGATGAAAATAGAAGATTTAATCCAAAATATGATGAATCACAGATTCTTGAATTAGATGCAGATTTGGTTGTTGAGTCAATAGGTCAAATGCCAGATTATTCATATTTGCCAGAAGATATAAAAGATAAAATAGAAATAGTTAGAGGAAGGATAAAAACAGATGAATATAATCATGTTATTGGAGTGCCGTGGTTATTTGCTGGTGGAGATATTGTTCATGGTCCGGATATTATACACGGTGTTGCTGATGGGCATAAAGCTGCTCAAGGTATTGATTTTTATTTAACTGGGTATGACAAAGATAAAAAATAAATAATGTGATAAAAAAAATCCCCGGAATATTAAAAATCCGGGGATTTGGTTTTAAAAATATATTAGTATTATTATGATATAATTAAACATCAAATAGAAAATACAGGATTGGAGGCTTTTTTTTGATTGAAAATAATCTAATATATTTTTTAAAAAAAGAAAAACTACTATTTTTTTTAATTTTTCTTTTTATAATATTGATAATAATTACCAGACCACCTTATGAAAAAATTCTAAATTTCATAGATTGGAATACTATATTTTTTTTATCCGGACTTTTGATAATTACTACATCTATGAAAAACAGTAATTACTTTTATTATATTGCTGAACATTTATCCAATAAAATACATTCAAAAAGAATTCTTTCTATTTTTCTTGTATATATGTCTGCATTATTATCTATGATTTTAACGAATGATATTGCTTTATTTTTGATAATACCATTTACAATTGAATTGAAAAAAATAGTGAATTTTGATTTTCCCAGAGTTATTATTCTGGAAATTTTGAGCGTAAATATAGGTTCATCACTTACTCCCATCGGAAATCCGCAAAATATATTTCTATGGCATTATTTTGATATAAATTTTATAGAATTTGTTGTTAAAATGATGCCAATTGTTTTCTTACAAATAGCTTTAATCACTATATTTTCTTTTTTTATGATTAGAGATGAGAAATTAGAAATACATCTAAAAGAAGAAACATATAATAAAAGAAAGTTTTACTTTTCTATTTTTTTACTAATTACTTTTATTATAATATCAAAAACGCATTTCCTTTTTCCATTTTTTATCCTTATATTTATTTATTATCTTATTTTTGACAAATTCAGTATTTATAAAACTGATTGGAACCTTATATTAGTTTTTATTTTGTTCTTTATAAATTTTGGAATTATTTCAGAAGCTGAGTTTATAAATTTTTTAATAGAAAAAATAAATCTAAATCAAAATTTGAATCTTTTTTCTTTTAGCGTTTTGCTATCGCAATTTATCAGTAATGTACCTGCTACAATTTTTATTTCAAATTTTTCAGATAACTGGAGGATAATAAGTTATGGAGTAAACATTGGCGGTATAGGTTTTATTTTAGGTTCTCTTGCTAATATAATTGGTTTAAGATTATCTAAAATAGATAAAGGGTTTAAAGAATTTCATAAAATTTCTATTCCATTTTTTCTTATTATATTTCTTACAATATATTATATATTGTCATAATACTGCATATTAAAAAAGCAAGATAAGCAAATACACCTCAGGTAATGTCTAATATTTAAAAATTATTATAATACAAAATTTCACTCAATTTCTTTCTTTCATATTTTGGTTTAATATCATCAGAATATCCTATTGGTAGTATAACTTCAAGCTTATAATTTTTTGGAATGTTTACAAATTTAGAAACTTCATTAAAATTTGTTGGTGTATAAGTTACCGTTGACAATCCTTTTTCCTCCAAAGCCAGTAATAAATACCCTATTGAAAGCCATAATGACTCGCTAGCAAAAGGTGATCTAACATAAGAAAAGGCTAATAATAAATATGGTGCTTGAGTTAAAAATTCTTTTTTCCAGGAAAAGCCTTTTTCTTCAAGCCATTTTCTTAATTTCCCTTTTGATTTTTCATAGAAAGCTTTTTCTCCCTTTTCACAAATTTCTCTAATTTTAACTTTTTTATCTATTTCATCAATTAATAAAAATTTCCATGGTTGATCATTTTTACCAGACGGTGCTTCCTTTGCAACATTCAAAGCATATTTAATATCCTCTAAAGACGGTATATCTGTTTTAAATTTTCTTACAGTTTTTCTTTTTTTCGCCAATTCATATATATTCATCTTATCTCCCCCCTACTTAAAATAAAAAACTAAATTTTTACCATTTGCATTTCATCAATTATCACTCCAATGAAATTATATTATAACATATTTCCTATATCTTTTCTATAATACATATTTTTAAATTTTATCTTTTGTAAAGAATTATATGCTTTTTCTCGTGCTTTTTTAATATTATCATCATATTCCACCACAGAAAGAACTCTTCCACCATCTGTTAAAAGTTTCCCGTTTTTCAATGTTGTACCAGCATAAAAAATCTGAGAATTAGTATCAATTGTAATTTCAAACCCTTTTTCATAACTAAAAGGATAACCTTTTGATACCGCTACTACGCAACAGGATATTTTATCCTTCCATTTTATGTCTATTTTATTTAGCTCTTTACTATATGTTTTTTCAAATATTTCCATTAAATCGTTTTCAAGTAATGGTAATATAGCTTGAGTTTCTGGGTCACCAAATCTTACGTTATATTCTAAAAGATAAGGTTCATTATTTTGAATAATTAGGCCTATAAACAATATACCGTTATAATTTAAGTTCTCTTCTTTTATTCCAGTTATTGTAGGTTTTATAATCTTATTTTCTATTTTTTTCAATAAATCTTCATTTAATTTTGGATGGGGGGATATTGCGCCCATGCCACCAGTATTTGGTCCTTTTTCTCTTTCGTATATTTTTTTATGATCCATAGCTGTCTGAAATAGTTTATAATTCTCACCATCAAATAACACAAATACAGACATCTCATAACCTTTCAAGTATTCTTCAATAACAACTTTTTTTCCTGCCTCAGAAAATATTCCATCAATCATAAAACTCTTAAGAGCAACCTTTGCTTCATTATAATCGTTTACTATAATAACCCCTTTACCCGCTGCAAGTCCATCAGCTTTTATTACCACTGGAAATTTCTTGTTTTTTAAATATAATAGAGCATTGTCAATATCATTAAAATCTTTATATTTTGCAGTTTGAATGTTATATTTTTTAGCAAATTTTTTAGCATATATTTTACTTCCTTCCAGTAAAGAAGCTCTTTTATCAGGACCTATAATTTTTAAATTTTCTTTTTGAAATTCATCAACAATGCCATCAATAAAATATTTTTCTGGTCCTACTATTGTAAAATCTATTTTATTATTTTTCACAAATTTAATTATTTCTTCAATTGAATCAATTTTTATATTTTCGCATTTATTTTCGATATTTGTCCCAACATTTCCGGGAATACAAAATATTTTTTCTATTTTTTCGCTTTTTGATAATTTCCACGCAATTGCATGCTCTCTTCCACCATTTCCAATTATAGTCACTCTCATTTTTTCACCTCATTAATGTTTAAAATGTCTCATATATGTAAATACCATAGAAATTCCAAGTTTTTCTGCTGCCTTTATTGAATCTTCATCTCTTATTGATCCTCCCGGTTGAATTATAGCTTTTATTTTATATTCTCCAGCTTTTTTTACAACATCATCAAATGGGAAAAAAGCATCTGAAGCTAATACTATTCCATCTTTAGCTCTATCCAAAGCATCAATTGCAGCCCATATTCTATTTGGTTGTCCCGAACCTATTCCTTTTGCCATCTTATTTTTCGAAACAACTATAGCATTTGATTTTGCATATTTTACTATTTTGAATGCAAAAATTAATTCTTCCATTAATTCCTTTTCAATTTTATTATTTGTTACAATTTCAAATTTTTCAAATAATTTTACATCTCTTTCTTGTACCAATATACCTCCATCTATTGATGAATATTCAAGTTTTTCAATAGGTGGAATGTTAGCTTTTATTATCCTTAAATTTTTTTTCTTTTTTAAAATTTCAAGTGCTTTATTATCAAAATCAGGTGCTATAATAACCTCTAAAAATATTTTTTTTATTTCTTTTGCTGTATCCTCTGTAACTTTATTATTAAATGCAACAATACCTCCAAATATTGAAATGGGGTCACATTCATATGCTTTTTTATATGCTTCATAATTTGTTTTTCCAACAGCAACACCACATGGAGTTTGATGTTTTACAGCACAACAAACCTTTTCATCAAATTCATTAACAATTTTCCATGCAATATCTATATCTTTAAAATTATTATAAGATAATTCTTTTCCATTTAATTGTTCAAAATTTTTGAAAAAACCGTTTTCTATAACATTTTCATAAAACATAGCCTTTTGATGAGAATTTTCTCCATATCTCAATTCACTTTTCTTTTTTAATGGCAATGTCATATATTCAGGGAAATCTATATTTAGTATTTTATTGAAATAAGAAGATATAATAGAGTCATAATAAGCAGTTAAATTAAATGCTTTTGATGCAAGGTATAACCTTGTTTTATAATTGGGATTTTTAATACTTTCTATTATTAGATCTATATCGTCTGGATCAACTAAAATTATTGTATTTTCAAAATTTTTGGCAGCTGCACGAATTAATGTTGGACCACCTATATCTATATATTCTATTAATTGTGCTGTGTTTAAATTTTCTTCCATTTTTTCTTTAAAAGGATAAAGGTTTACATAAACAAAATCTATCTTTTTTATATTTAAATTTTCAATGGTCTTTTTGTCTTCTTTTGTATTTCTGGCTAATATTCCTCCATGAATTTTAGGATGCAAAGTTTTCACTCTGCCATTTAATATTTCTGGAAAATCTGTTATATCTTCAACGCGAATAACTTTAAATCCGTGATTTTCTAAATATTTTGCAGTATTTCCAGTTGAAATTATTTCATATTCATTTTCAATTAAAACTTCAGCTAATTTTTCTATATTTTCTTTATAATAAACAGAAATAAGTGCTCTTTTCATTTTCTCCTCCTATATTTTTCTTAGAATTTTATCTATTACCTTAGGATATAATCTATGTTCTATTTTATGAATTTTTTCTTCAAGACTTTCTAAGGAATCGTTGTATTCCACTTTTACCACTTCCTGAGCTATAATCTTACCTCCATCTAACTCATTATTTACATAATGCACGGTAATTCCAGTATATTTAACACCATAATCTAAAGCTTTTTTTATTGCATTCAACCCTTTAAATGCAGGAAGTAAAGAAGGGTGTATATTTATTATTTTATTGTTAAAATATTCTACTATATATTCAGGTAATATTTTCATAAATCCAGCTAATACTATTAAATCCGGATGTTCTTTTTTCAAATATTCAAATAATTTTCTTTCAAAATCTTCTCTTTTTTTAAAATCTTTAAAATTTACTATTTCATAATCTATATATAAATTTATGGCTCTTTGTAAAACAAAAGCTTTTTTATTGTCACTTATTAATTTTATTTCATATCTATTCCTTAATTTTTTTACTATTGCTTCAAAATTCGAACCATTACCAGATGCAAGAACAACTATTTTTTTCTTCATATTATCGCCTTCCTAAAATATTAATTCTACCTTTCTTTTTCCTTTTGTTATTTTACCAAGTTCTATAATTTCTTCTTTATATTCAGAAAGTTTATTTTTAACCATATTTAATTTATCTGGACTTACAACATAAATCATTCCTATTCCCATATTAAATACTTTAAATGCCTCTTTTATAGAAACTCCTGCATTCAATATATCAAAAAAAACTTTATCTAAAGTCCAGTTAACATACACTTTGGCACTTAATTCTTCTGGAATTACTCGAGATAAATTTTCTTCTATACCTCCACCTGTTATATGTGCTGCAGCATTTATAAATTTCCTTATTGATAGAGTTTGATTAACCATTAACTTCGTTGGAGTGATTAATCTTTCTGAAAATTCTAAAACTCCGTCATTTAATAATTTTCTGATTAATGAAAAACCATTTGAGTGTATACCACTAGATTTTATTCCTATTAATATGTCACCTTCTTTTACATTTTTTTTTCCTAAAATTTCATTTTTATCAACTATACCAACTCCAAAACCTGCAACATCTACTCTATTGTTTATCAATAATCCAGGTAATTCAGCCGTTTCGCCACCAATTAGTCTGCAGTTAACGCTTTCTAATACATCAATTAATGAATTCAAAAATTCCGAACCATCAATATTGTTTAGCTTTCCTGTTGCATAATAATCAAGGAAAAATAAAGGTTTCGCTCCAACACAAACAAGATCATTTAATACCATCGCTACGAGATCTTTAGCTATAATATCCCATTTTTTTCTTTCTTCAAGCAAAATCATTTTTGTTCCTACTCCATCTGTACTTGCGACTAATATGGGATTATCATAATTCTTTAAAATATACTTAATTGGAAAAAGACCAGCATACATTTCAGCATTCTCTTTTAATTTATCTTTTATATTATTGATCATTTTATTTGCTTCATCTATATTTACGCCACTATTTTTATAATTCATCATGCACCTCCATAAAACAATGAAAACAATAATTGTTATAGTCTTCTTTTAAAATCTTTCTTATTCCTTCAAGGGAAGTGTATCCTAAAGTATTCGCACCTATTTCCTCTTTTATTTCTTTCACTTTTTTACCAAATGCTATTAATTCTTTTTTTTCTGGTATATCCACACCCCAATGACAGGTATTAACAACTTTTGGACTTGCGATTCTTACATGAATTTCTTTTGCGCCCGCATCTTTTAACATAGTTATAATTTTTTTCATTGTGGTTCCTCTTACAATTGAATCATCAACTAAAATTACTCTTTTCCCTTTTATAACAGGAGAAATTGGAGGCAACTTTCTTCTAACACCAATTTCTCTATCTTTTTGATTTGGATTTATAAATGTTCTGCCAACATATCTATTTCTCATTAATCCCATTTCTATAGGTATTTTACTTTCTTTTGAATATCCTATAGCTGCAGAAAAACCACTATCAAGCACAGGAACAACAATATCTGCATCAATTGGATTTTCCATGGCACATAATTTCCCTAATTCTTCTCTCATTAAATGTACATTTCTCCCAAAAATATTAGAGTCTGGCCTTGCAAAGTATATATGTTCAAAGAAACAAAATCTTTTTTTATTACTCTCAATTTTGTATTTTTTTATCCCGTGAGCGGAAAATTCTATTGCTTCTCCGGGTAATATTTCTTTTATGTTTTTATAATCTGGATTCAAAAAATTAAATCCACTGTCTTCCGATGAAATAAAATATCCATTTTCTGATTCGTAATAATATAATGGTCTATATCCATATTTATCACGTATCGCTATAATTTTATCCTTAAATAATAATAACAAGGAATATGAAGGAGATACATATTTAAATATTGTTCTGGCTATATCTTTTAAAGTCCATTCTAAAATATTTTTACTTAGATTTTTTATTAATATATGTAATATTAATTCAGTATCGCTTTCAGTTAAGAATATCGTGCCATTTTCTTCTAATTCTTTTCTTAATTTTTCCGAATTTTCTATCTGCCCATTATGCGCAATTGCAAAATGTTCGTTTCTAAACCTAACATGAAATGGTTGAGAATTTTGAATTTCAGATTTACCTTTGGTAGAATATCTAACATGACCAATTGCTATATGACTATTTATTTTTTTTACTATCCCATTACTAAAAATATCCGCAACCATTCCCATCTTTTTATAGACTTTAATCTCATTATTCTTTTCATAAGCTATGCCTGCAGATTCTTGACCCCTATGTTGAAGAGATATTAGTCCTTCAACTATATATGGAATAGCATTACTTTTATTTTCCAAAAAAACACCAAAAATACCACATTCTTCCATTAGCATAATCATTCCTCCATATATGATTCAATAGATTTAAAATATGTATTGTATAATTCCTTAAAACTAAATTTTTCAAAACCTAAATTAATTCCATAATCAGCCGACATAACTTCTCCAATTTTTTTATAATCAATATTGTAATCTTTCAAATATTTTTCAAAGATTTTTTCTTTTTCAGGAGATATTGAAACAATAAATCTTGATTGGTTTTCTCCAAATAATTCCTCAATACTGTTACCTATATAACCATTAAATCCTTTTCCACCATTTAAAGCTGATTCCAATATAGCAATTGCTATACCGCCTTTTGATACATCATGAACAGATTTAACAATTTTATTCTTTATTAACTCTAATATTGTTTCATATAAATTTAATTCTAATCTTTCATCTATAATGTCTATCTCTCCACCAACAAAATTTTTTAAAATTTTCTGATATAAACTACCGCCTAACTTTCTTTTATCCAGTTCAACTTTTCCTATTAAATAAACTTTATCAAGATTGTCTTTAAACGTCATGTCAATAATATTATCCACATTCACTTCTCCAACCATGCCAATTACAGGTGTTGGCAATATTGATTTATTTTCTGATTCATTATAAAAACTAACATTACCACCAGTTACAGGAACATCGAGAACTTTACATGCATGTGATATCCCATCTATACTTTTTTCAAATTGCCACATAACCATATCATCTTCAGGATTACCAAAATTCATATTATCAGTAATTCCTAACGGTTTTGATCCAATAGAGACGAGATTCCTTGCCGCTTCAAAAACGATATTTTTACTTCCTTCAAATGGATTAATATATGTATATAAACCATTTCCATCGATTGTAACTGCTATTCCTTTTTTTGTATTTTTTATCCATATTACAGAAGCATCTGCTTTCCCTGGAATAATTAAAGTATTTGTTCCTACTTTATAATCATATTGTTCGAATATCCAGGATTTATTCGCTATATTCAGATTACCTAACATCTTAAATAAAGCTTCTTTTAAATCAATATCTATTTTTACACTTTTATTTTTTATTTTTGATATATACTCGGGTTCTTTTGTTTTTCTATACATTGATGGTGCATCAACAAGGGCAGAAATAGGCATTTCTGATAATAAATTTCCATTTTTTAAAATTCTTATATTCTTTCCTTCTATAGTTTTGCCTATTACTGAATAATCCAAAAAGTATTTTTTTGCAATTTTTTCTATTTCTTTTTCTTCCCCGGGTTCAACTAAAAATAGCATTCTTTCCTGAGATTCTGATAACAATATTTCCCATGGTTTCATGTTCTTTTCTCTCAAAGGAACCTTTTCCATATATAATTCACAACCAAGATTTCCTTTAAAAGACATTTCTGATGAAGAACTCAAAATACCAGCAGCTCCCATATCCTGACATGCCAAGACCCCTCTTAAACTTAATATTTCAAGAGTTGCCTCGATTAAATTTTTTTCAGAGAATGGATCTCCTACCTGAACAGAAGGTCTTTCGTCTTTTCCTGAAAGTTCTTTAGATGCAAATGACGCTCCGTGAATACCATCTCTTCCTGTTTTTGAACCAACATAAACATATAATTTTTCTGATGAATTAGCTTTTGATGATGCTAATTTGTCTTTTTTCACCAAACCCACACACATAACATTTACAAGTGGATTTGAATCATAACTCTCATCAAAAAATGTTTCACCTGCGATTGTAGGAACACCTATTGAATTGCCATATCCACTTATTCCAGAAATAACACCCTCAAAAATATTTTTTGATTTTACACTAGTTCCAAACCTTAATGAATCAAGTAAGGCTACAGGTCTTGCGCCCATTGCCAAGACATCTCTAACTATTCCACCAATACCTGTCGCAGCTCCTTGATAAGGTTCTACAGCACTGGGATGATTATGGCTTTCCACTTTAAAAACAACCGCATAATCGTCTATTAAAACATATCCTGCATTTTCATTTTCAATGTTCTTGGGTAATTTTTTTAATAATTCTTTTGAATGCTTATAACCACAATGCTCAGACCATTGAGCAGAAAACATGTATATTTCCAGTTCATTAGGTTCTTTGTTTAAAGTCCTTTTTATTTTTTCATATTCAAATTCCTTTAAACCAACTTCAACATAAAAATTATTCATTTTCTAAAGACCTCCTGATTGAAAGTAAAATTTCTAATCCATCACCATTCCCTAAGATTTTTAATGAATTTCTTTCAGGATGTGGCATCATTCCAAGTACATTAAAAGTTTCATTATATATTCCTGCTATATTTCCAATGGAGCCATTTGGATTTTTAATATACTCAAAAGCTATTAAGTTTTTATTTTTTAATTCTTCGTAATTTTCTATATAATAGTTTCCTTCTGAGTGAGCTATAGGAATGGTTAGACTATCTTTTGTTATATATCTTGAAAATGCCGTTTCTCTATTAATTGGTTTAATATCAACATCTTTGCATATAAATTTTAATGAATTATTTTTTGTTAAAGCACCTGATAATATTTCAGCTTCTGTTAATATTTGAAAACCATTACAAACTCCAAGAACAAAACCATTTTCGTTTAAGATATATTTTTCTATTTGTTTCATAACTGGAGAAAATTTAGCCAATGCTCCAGCTCTCAAGTAATCTCCATATGAAAAACCGCCAGGGATAAATATCAGATTATAATCTTTTATATTTTCATAATCATGCCATATATATTCTGTTTTGAATCCAGCCATGTTAAGGGCAAATTCTGCATCTCTATCACAATTACTACCAGGAAAGACTATAATTCCAGCTTTTATCATATTTCTATCTCCTTTAACAATTTTAATTCAAAATTTTCTAAAACAGGGTTTATTAAAGAATTATAAGTTATTTCTTTTGCAATTTTCTCTGCATTATCCTTGTCTTTTGCTGTTATTTCAAATGTAATTAATTTTCCAAATCTAATATTATCAATAGGATATTCCAATCTTTTCAATACTTTTTGTGTCGCACTACCCTGAGGATCCAGAATTCCATCTTTTAATATAATCAATACTTCAAAGAAAAACTTTTTCATAAATCTATCCTCCTTAAAAATTCGGAATATTTATCAATAATATCTCCTTTTTCTTCTCTATAAACATCTTTATCAAGTGACTCTAAAGTTTCTTTATCCCAGAATCTACACGTATCTGGAGAAATTTCATCTCCCAGATATATCTTTCCATTATTAATTCCGAATTCAAGTTTATAATCAACAAGAATAATATTTTTTGAAATCAAAAAATCTGATAATATTGTATTTATTTTTAAAGAATAATATTCTAATTTATTTAAAATATACTCCTCAACCAATTTTAAAGATAATATAACATTTCTACAAATCATCGGATCTCCTAAATCATCATTTTTTAGTGAAAATTCAACAATTGGTTTTTCTAATTTTATACCTTTTTTAATTCCATATCTTTTGCAAAAACTTCCTGCAGTATAGTTTCTTATAATAATTTCAAGGGGAATAATATTCAGTTTTCTTGCAATAAATGCATTTTCATTTAAATCTGAAATATATTGTGTGGGAAGACCTTTTTCTTCAAACATTTTAAAGAAAAATGTTGATATTTTTTTATTTATTTTACCTTTTCCAAGAATAGAATCTTTTTTCTCTCCATTAAATGCTGTGACATCATCTTTAAAATAAATAATAACTTCATTTTCACCATTTTCATATACTTTCTTTGCCTTTCCTTCGTATAATAAATTTAAATTTTGTATATTCATTATTTACCCTCCAATTCCAAAATTCTTTTTGCAAAATAAGCTGCATTTTTCATTCCATGATTACCAATACCCATTGTTCCAACAGGAATACCTTTTGGCATTTGAACAATTGAAAGAAGAGCATCAACACCATTTAATGGACCAACATCGCGAGGAACCCCAATTACAGGAAGAGAGGTTAAAGAAGAAACAACACCAGGAAGAGCAGCTGAAAGGCCTGCAACAGCAATAATTACTTTAAAGTCTGGAGATAAATTTTTCATATAATTTGTTAATTCAATGAGATTTCTATGAGCACTATAAACTTTAAATTCATATTCTACATTCCATTCCTCAAAAAGTTCTAACGCCTGTTTTACAAAATTTTCATCTGATTTACTACCTGCAATTACCAATACCTTTGGCATAATATTCCTCCTTTGATAAAAATAAATTTTAAAAAAAACAAAAACGCCTCTCAGGAAGAGAGGCGTGATTAATATAAAATCCACACCCCTCTTCCTGTAGTCAAGCAGTTTACGGCTGCCTGGTAGAGACTCCTGAGCCATATTCCCAGGATTATACAGGAAGAGGATGTACAATATTCAATTTTTATTTCCTTACAACGCGATTCTATCAAAAAAAATATTAAAATGAAATATATTTAAGATTAAAATAAAATGAATTCATTAAATTTTATACTCCATTTAGAATTTACATAAATTCAATAATTATTTCCTTGACATTTAAACTTTTTTCTGGTATTATATACTTCGGTTGCGAAAGAAACTGTAATTGAATTGCCCCCATCGTCTAGCGGCCTAGGACATTGGCCTTTCACGCCAAAGGCACGGGTTCAAATCCCGTTGGGGGCGCCAGAAAAAACGAGTGGGTGCTTAGCTCAGCTGGGAGAGCGTCTGCCTTACAAGCAGAAGGTCGTAGGTTCGATCCCTGCAGCACCCACCATTTTATTAGCGGCCAGGTAGCTCAGTTGGTAGAGCACTGGACTGAAAATCCAGGTGTCGACAGTTCGATTCTGTCCCTGGCCACCACGAAAATCCCCGATTTTTCGGGGATTTTTTTGTTTTTTTATACTAAATTATTTTTTATCCATTTTTTCATCTTTTTTTATTCTTTCTTTATACAATATATATTCCTGCTTTTTGTTCTTTTTAATATTTTTGCTACTTTTATTGTTGTCAGGTAAACAATTATTTTTTTGTAGTTGTTTGATGAATCAAGTCATCTCAAAGTTTTTTGCCAATTATTTATAAAACATTTATAATATAAATTTAATAATTCTAATATAAAGATAATATATTGATATTTTTTTATAACATTTAGTAATTAAAATATAATAAAATATTAATATGTTATAAATTTTACTAATTATTAACTATAACTTTTTTTTTTTTTTTACTTTTTAAGTATATAATAATAATGTATTCATCCGGATGATGCAAATTTATCCAAGGAGGGGATTTTATGAATGCTGTATATTTATCTACAGGCACTGCAAATGGTTCGTATTATGCGGCAAATAATAACAAAATTCTGGGGAATGGAAATACATCTACTACAGTTGATGCTGGTAGTTATTCGGAGCGTTATAATAATACTATAACTATTCAGGGCACTGTACAAGGTATTCAAGGAACGGGCGGCGGCGGCGGAACAGCTGATATTTTAAAACTAACACATAGATGAAGCATATTTTTAAATAGCTTTGAATCTTATAATAAGGAATTTTTATTATTACCACTATTTTATAATAAAAATAAAAAAGTTTTTTCCCCTACGCATTTTATTGCAAATTTTTATTTTTAAGGTGATAATATGAAAGATATTATTGACTATATTAATATGACTATATATATTTTAGGTTCTATATTTATAAAAAATTTATCTAAAATATATGATCTAAATACCTATTATAACTTTTTTAGCAACGGTTTTTATATAATATTTGTTATCGAATCGTTATTAATAATTTCATTTTTAAAGAAACCATCCATAAAAAATGAAATAAAAAAAACTTTTAAACTTAAAAAGTTTTATATTCCATTTTATATTATTCTTTTAATAATTATAGTTTATTTTTATTTAAAGTATTTTTTCATTAGAAAAGCTCTTTTTTTTACTCTGATTATTGGTGGCGTTAGTGAAGAATACTTTTTTAAAGCGTATCTTTTTAATTCGTTTAAAGAAAAAAAATACAATATTTTATTAATTTATATAGCTTTATCATTAGCCTTTACATTGTCTCACTATTCAATACAAACTTTTAAAATACCATATAATTTTAAACTTTTTGAATTTACATTTTTATATCAATTTTTCACATTGATTTTCTATACTTATGTAAAAGATATATATATATTATCAGGAATTCATATAATAGTAAATCTTTTTTCGTTAAAATGAAGGAGGCTATTTTCAATGAGAAAAAATCTTTTTTTAATTATCTTTATATTTATTTTACTTATACCCTCGATATATATAATAAAAAACACATCTGTAAAAAAAATGTATTCTTTTAAAAATCTTATTAATTCATCTTATATGTTTAAGGATAATAAAGGGAATATATATGTAGGATTTAGAAATAATAAATTATATTCATTTTCAAAAAATTTAAAAAAAAATTGGGAAAAAAATTTTGATTCAAACGTTTTAAGTTTTATACCTTTAGAAGATAAACTAATATTAACAACCAATAATTCTAATTTATATATGTTAAATTTAAAAGGTAAAGTTCTAAAAAAAATAAATTTTGATTATAAGTTTATAATTTTAAAAGGGAAAATAACTGATAATAAATTTATAGTTTTATATCAAGATAAAAATTATTTACCATCATTAGGTGAAATGATTATTGAAAATTCTGGAAATATTCAAATAAATGAGTTTTCCTTATATTTAGATACTTATATATCAGCTTATGAATACTTAAAAATATATCCTTTAAATAATAACGATTATTTTTATTTCAAGAAAACAAAAGATACTATTATCAAAGTTATTATATCTCATGATGAGGAAAAATTACCTTATGTGAAAAAGGTAATTCCTATAAAAACCGCTTTTATTATAAAAGATCCGAAATACATAAAATATGGGTTTCCTATTTATTACAACGAAAAAATTCTTTTTAGCATAAACAATTTTTTTTATATTCAAAATACCAAAGATAAATCAGAAATATTTATAAATTTAGAAAATTATTATAAATTTAAAGATTATAAGCCGAAAATTAATTCGAATATCATTTATTATATTAACAATTCATATTTTACTACAAATTTTGGCGATTTATTTGAAGTTTCAATTAATAGTGGGAACGTTAAAAGATACAAAATAAAAGCTTATGGTGATAGCAGTTTAATAAAAAAATATGGAAACAAATTATATATTTTATCTGGAAATAATTTTATTATCTTTGACACAAAAGATAAAACTATTAAAAGAAAAGAGTTTGGTGATAGTTATTTTAATTTTGTCATTATTGATGAAAATAATATTATTTTAATAAATAATGGTTTAATGTCTAAATTACTAAATTTATAATTTAATAAAACAAATGCCCTTATATAAGGGCATTTGTTTTATTCTACAAGATATATCTTAGCTTCTCCAGGATTCAAATTCACATTAAGCCATGCGCCTTCATCCCATTTAAAATCACATTTTCTATAATTTTCCAGTAATAAACTAATTCTATGATTTCCTCGCCATGTATGATAACCTAAATCCACACCAAAAGATATTGCTTTATCAAAATTCAGATTAACAGGTATTAATAAGCCATTATTTCCATTCCAGTAAAAAATTGAAAATACTTTATCCATATGCTCAATATATCTATAATTGCTTATATTTGTTATTAAATCAATATATTCTTTCTTTATTTTTCCAAGAACGGTTAATAATCTAACCATATGTTTGTCCACATCCCAGTGAAGGGCATAATAATCAAAAAATGCTAATTTTCCATAAAACGGATCTGTAGGTTTTAAATACTTATATCTCGCCTCTTCTGGTTTTTCAAAATCGAGCCCTAAATTCATAGGTTGTTTTTCAAAAATTTCACTTCCTGAATTTATAACGGTAATTCCATTTGGCATAAACGTATTTACAACTGCTGATAATTTTGAAAATAATTCTTTACCGTCTCTTGTTACAGCTCTTGGAGAATCTGGAGTTTCTGATGTCGCAAATGACGGGAGTTCTAAATTTGGCATAATATCTCTAACAGTTTTTATAAACCAGCTTTCTTTATGTCTAGGTTCTGCCCACCATGTATTTCCTAAAATAGCATCATAACCGCTTAGTTTAGCTTTCTTATGATTGTCCATAGCTAATTCTTCAGCGATAATTGCAAATGACGGGTCATAATTTTTTGCATTTGAAATGATTCTATGTTCTAATTCTTTAGGTAATGCATGCCCCATGTCGAGCCTTGCGCCATCTATGCCAAAATTTTTCTGAAAATATGGCATAATATTGGAAATCATATCCCATAATTTCTCGTTTTTTTGCGTTCCAGGGAATTTACTTGATTTTACAACGTCATATAAAACATATGGTGGTTGTTTTTCAGGATTTTCCAGATATTTTTCAGCTTCTTTTGGATGGCTTAGATATAATCTCAAAAAAGTTACATCATCCCATGTTGGTTGTGGATCATTTATCCAATCAGAAAAACCAGGAACAGTAATAATTTTAAATTCTTTGACAATTTCTTCCAAAAAATCAGGGTTATTTTTATTAGCTTTTACAAAATTTTCCCATTTTTCGGGGTTTGTGATGTTGGGTGCCCATCTGAACTTTTTCAAATGCTTTTTTACATCAGCATTAGAGTATAAAATGGGAAGATTTTCTATAGATGGTTGTTCAAAATCAAGATTCTCAATTTTCGGGGGTTTGTATGAAGATAATTCTTTTATATCAATCCAATAAAACCAATCTGGATGTTCCAAAATTAGATTATTGTCTCTTGAGGCTGTCCTCGGAATAAAATCTAATATTATTCTCATCCCTAACATATGTGCAGCTTCAACGAAAGCAGAAAATTCTTCATCTGGAGTGAAACGTGTCAACAATGGGTCATGATAATCATTTTCAACATGATGAAAACTTTTTACTGCATAGGGAGAACCAACTTCACCTTTTTTAAATTTGTTGCTGGACTGTGTTATTGGTAATAAATAAATTGTATCAACATTGTATTGTTTTAAATATGGTAGTAAAGCTATCATTTTTAGAAAGGTGCCACTTTCTCTATATCCAAGATCATCATCGGGTTTAAAATAAGCAGAGTTAATATCGTGCTGGTAAGCAGAGGTCATTCTAACATGAGCACTATATATAATTGATTTTTTTAACCACTGTGTTGTTTTTTCCTTTGTTATAAAAGATAAAGGTTTGGAATAATCATTATTTTCGTCTGCGTTATTTAGTATTTTTTCTATTATTTTTGAAAAATATTCATATGGATTTACAACAAATGTTCTTCCTTTCAATCTTATATTTCCTTCATAATCATCTGGCATCCATCTTTTCGGAATAGCATAGTTTATTTTCCCCTTTTCGACTTTTTCGATGAGAAATTCATATAATTCCTTTAATTTTTTCATTGCTAAACCCTCCCACCATAATATATAACCATAATGTATAAAAAAATGGCGGAGGCGGTGGGACTCGAACCCACACGAGGGTATAACCCTCACCGGTTTTCGAGACCGGCTCCTTAGCCAATTCGGAACACGCCTCCGTTTATTGTAATTATATTTTAACAGAAATAAGTTATTTAAATTTGAAGCTTTAATTAAATTTATTGTTATATCAATGAAAAAATAGTATTATTTGGACTCAAAAACCATAAATCGTCAAATTTAAACTTTGAAAAAATTTTCATATCTATTATAATATATTTTGTTTGAAAATTCAATTTTAAAAATTCAATATGCCGGGAGGTTTATTATGGAAGAAAAAGAAATTGTGTTAAAAGACAAACTCAGAGAACCATTTTTGTTTTTAATTATATCTTCTCTGATCTTTTTTCCTGTAATGAATTATATGGGATTAAGCAATTTTTTTAAAACTTTGATGTCTACAGCGCATGATTTATTGTTAAATACTGTATTTTTTATAATGGCTGTTGCAGTTTTGACGAGCGCATTTGGTAATGTGTTATCAGAATTTGGTGTTGTATTTCTTTTAAATAAATTACTCTCTAAATTAATGAAACCTTTATATAATCTCCCGGGAGCTTCTGCTCTTGGAATTTTGACCACATATTTATCTGATAATCCTGCAATATTATCTTTAGCTCAGGATAAACAATTTACAAAATATTTTGAAAAGTGGCAAATTCCTTTATTATGTAATTTAGGGACATCTTTTGGTATGGGCTTAATTGTAACAACATTTATGATTGCACAATCATCTAATATGGGAGAAAATCTTTTTCTGCCTGTATTATTAGGTAATTTTGGTGCTGTAATTGGTAGTATTATTAGTGTAAGGATTTTTTCTATTTATACAAAAAAATATTATAAAGATTTTAAACATGTTCAACATTTAGAGAATGTTGAATATTGGAATGCAACAAAAGGAAGTGTAATATCAAGGCTAATAGATGCTTTACTTGAAGGTGGTAAAACAGGTGTAGATTTAGGATTATCAATAATACCTGGAGTATTAATAATAAGTACTATTGTAATGATGTTTACCAATGGACCTAAAGATCCCTTAATTGGATATCAGGGATTACCATATGAAGGTGTCCCAATTTTGCAATGGATAGGATCAAAATTGGATTTTATTTTAAATTTTTTATTTGGATTCAAATCGCCTAAATTAATAGCTTTTCCATTAACCTCTTTAGGCTCAACTGGAGCAGCATTAGCTTTAATTCCCAAATTTATAGAAACAAATTCCATACATCCAAATGATATAGCTGTTTTAACCGCTATTGGAATGACGTGGAGCGGATATCTTTCCACTCATATAGCAATGATGGATTCTTTAAAAGCGAGAAACCTTGCAAGTAAAGCAATCCTTTCACATACAATTGCTGGTATCATTGCAGGATTCATAACCCATTTATTATATATTCTTATTTTCTGAATTCATAGGTATATTATATAATCAAATAATTTTTGAAATAAACAAAAAATAAGTCACAGTTATCTGTGACTTATTTCAGACTGTCGACAAAGTCCAAGTAATCCTGGTATAATAAAAATAGGGATTACTTGGATTTTTTTTTGGAGGTGAAAGAAGTGATCACCAAAAGGAAAAGAGATGCAAGAAGACAAATAGAGATGGTAGCAATAGAGGATTTGGTGCCGGAA